>NZ_JBFAMR010000066.1:0-46626 GCF_040656595.1 Actinoplanes sp. NPDC049802 | reverse complement strand
ACTACGTACTGGTCTGTCCGACCTGGCGGTCGTTCCTTCTGGACGTGTCCGAGGCGGAGTTCCGGGACTCCGAGTTCTTCCGCAACTGGCACAGTGAAGATCTCATGCGTACGGTGATCGCGGCGCCGTCCGACGCGGCCCTGTTGTCCCGTCGGCGCACCATCGAGTCGGCCGCCCTGGTGTCCCGTGGCGTCGGCATCCTCTGCACGGCGCTCTACGCCGCCGGGTTCGGCGCCATGGCGCCCGAGCAGTTGCAGAGCACCGGGATGCGGGCCGTCAGCTGGATCGCGGTCGTGGGCATGACGTGCTCCAGCCTCTTCGCCCTCAAGAACTTCCGGCGGCCCGGTTCACGCCGGTACGAGATGCGCAGCGCCCTCCAGGTGGCCCTGGACACCGCCGCGATCATCGTCTTCGTGGTGATCGCCGAGGAGCAGACCCGGGAGACCACCTGGCCGCTGCTGGCGCTGGCCGTGGTGATCGGCGCGGTCCGGCACCGGCTGCCCGGGGCGCTGGCCGTCTGGGCCCTGACCACGGCGATCTTCATCGTGGCGTTCCCGGACTCGGCGGACATCCCGTTCGTGTTCGGCGGCCACCTGATGATCGCGGTGATCACCGGCACCCAGTCGTCCAGCCTGGCCCGGCACCTGCGGACGCTTCACGAGGCCCGGGAGGCGCTGCGGCACCAGGCGACTCACGACGGCCTGACCGGGCTGCCCAACCGCGCCCATCTGGCCGACTGCGCGGACCGGCTCACCGGCTGCCCGCTCGGCGTGCTGCTGCTCGACCTCAACGGCTTCAAACAGGTCAACGACACCCACGGGCACGCCGCCGGGGACCGGCTGCTGCATCTGATCGGCGAACGGCTGACCGGCGCCCTGCGTGACGTCACCGGGTCGGACGACGAGGCGCCGGTGGTGGGGCGGCTGGGCGGCGACGAGTTCCTGGTCCTGTTGCCGGGCGCCGATCACGCCACGGTGGCGGTGGCCTGCGAACGGGTCCGTGAGGCCGTCGGGCGGCCCGCGGATCTCGGTGACGGCGTTCAGGTGACGGTCGGGGTGAGTATCGGGGTGGCGTTGCGGCCGGCCGGGGGAGAGGCGGCCCTCGACGCGCTGACCGCCGAGGCGGACGCCGCCATGTACCGGGAGAAGCGCGGCCGCCGGCACGCCGCCTGAATCGACGCGTTGCGATGAGAGGGTGCCGGGAGTAGGTTGTCAACTGCCCGGGGGCGGGTGGAACGCGCCGTCATACGCCGTTCACTTCCCCCAAGAGGCAGGTCATGAAGAGAAGACTGGCCGTTCTGGCCGCCGTCCTCGTCACCCTCACCGCATCCGTGCTGACCTTCGTCAATCCCGCCTACGCCGCCACCGGCCTGCACGTCGAGGGCCGCGACATCGTCGAGGCCAACGGCAACACGTTCGTGATGCGCGGCATCAACCACATGCACACCTGGTACGCCGGGCAGACCGGCTCGTTCGCCGACATGAAGGCGGCCGGCGCCAACACGGTCCGGGTGGTGCTCAGCGGTGGCCGCTGGACGGCGAACACCGCCGCCGACGTGTCGAACGTGATCAACCTGTGCAAGGCCAACCGGATGATCTGCGTGCTGGAGAATCACGACACCACCGGGTACGGCGAGGACGGCGCCGCCTACACCCTGGACCAGGCCGTGAACTACTGGACCGGCCTGAAGAGCGTGCTGACCGGGCAGGAGAACTACGTCGTCATCAACATCGGCAACGAGCCGATCGGCAACACCGACCCGTCCCAGTGGACCGCCGCGACCGTCGCCGCGATCCAGAAGATGCGCACCAACGGGTTCGAGCACCTGCTGATGATCGACGCCCCTAACTGGGGTCAGGACTGGCAGTACGTGATGCGCGACAACGCCCAGACGGTGCTGGACGCCGACAGCCGGGACAACACGGTGCTGTCCATCCACATGTACTCGGTGTTCAGCTCGGCCTCGTCGATCACCGCCTACCTGGACCACTTCCAGAGCCGCGGCTGGCCGCTGGTGATCGGCGAGTTCGGCTGGCGGTTCGACTCCGGCCAGGTCGACGACCAGGCGCTGATGGCCGAGGCGCAGGCCCGGGGGATCGGCTACCTGGGCTGGTCCTGGGCGGGCAACACCGACCCGATCCTGGACATGACGAACAACTTCGACGCGGCCTCGCTCACCACCTGGGGCCAGCGGATCGTCAACGGGCCGAACGGGCTGAAGGCCACCAGCAAGGAGGCCACCGTCTTCGGCGGCACCCAGCCCAGCTCGCCCGGTTCGTCCTCCCCGTCGGCCTCAGCCTCGCCGTCGGTCTCCTCCCCGTCGCCGTCGCCCAGCTCCGCGTCGCCGTCGCCGTCGATGTCCATGCCGGGCGCCTGCACCGCCACCTACTCGATCGCCGGGCAGTGGCCGGGTGGCTTCCAGGGCGAGGTGAAGGTGACCGCCGGCTCGCCGGTCAGGAGCTGGACCGTGACCTGGACCTACGCCGACGGGCAGACCGTGAGCAACGCCTGGAGCGCCACGGTGACCAGCAGCGGTTCGACCGTGTCGGCTCGCAACGTGAGCTACAACGGCGTCCTCGCGGCCGGGGCGTCGACGTCGTTCGGGTTCCTCGGATCCTGGACCGGGAAGAACAGCGTGCCCACGCTGACCTGCTCGGCCACCTGACCGGGCACGAACCGCCGGGACGTTGCACTGGGAGCGCTCCCATGAAACGATGGGCGCAGACGCGTGCCTGCCCCCGCTCGGCGTCATCCCCATCATGAACAAGGTGCGGCCGGCCTCCAGGGTCGTCTCGCGGCCCGCGAGACGACCCGGAAGCCGGCCGGACCCACCACCTCGGCCCGGTGGTCGCGGCACTGCCTCGACCGGGCAGCGGCTTGCGGCTTTTCCGTACGATATGGTGGTTTTGAGCTAAGCCCAGCCGGACAGGACCTCCTCGACCGTCGCGGGTTTGACGGCCTCCGGGGTGGGCGCGGGCGTGCGGCTCAGGCGCGGCGCCGGCGCCGGCTGGACCACCCCGCCGACCTCGACGAACGCGCCGCGGGCCTGGTTGTGCGGGTGCAGTGGCGCCTCGGTGAGCGACAGGACCGGGCTCACGCAGGCGTCCAGCCCGTCGAAGATCGACGCCCACTCGTCGCGGGTGCGCAGCGCGAACCGTTCGGCGAAGCGCCGGCGCAGCTCCGGCCAGGCGCCGACGTCGAACTGGCCGGGCAGGTCCGGGTCGTCGTCGAGGCCGAGGCCCTTGAGCAGCGCCGCGTAGAACTGCGGCTCCAGCGAGCCGACGGCCAGGTAGCCGCCGTCGGAGGCCCGGTAGGTGTCGTAGAACGGGGCGCCGCCGTCGAGCAGGTTCTGCCCGCGCCCGCCCGGCCAGCGGCCCTCGGCCAGGAAACCGTGCAGGAACGTCATCAGCAGCGAGGAACCGTCGACCATGGCGGCGTCGACCACCTGACCGCGACCCGACCGCCCGCGCTCGACCAGCGCGGCGAGCACACCGACGGCCAGCAGCATGCCGCCGCCGGCGAAGTCGCCCAGCAGGTTGACCGGGGCGTGCGGGCGTTCGCCGGGGCGGCCCAGCGGCTCCAGCGCCCCGGAGATCGCGATGTAGTCGATGTCGTGGCCGGCGGCCGTCGCGAGCGGCCCGTCCTGACCCCAGCCGGTCATCCGGGCGTAGATCAGCCCCGGGTTGATCCGCTCGCAGTCGGCCGGGCCGAACCCGAGCCGCTCGGCGACCCCCGGACGGTAGCCCTCGACCAGCACGTCGGCCCGCTCGACGAGCGCCAGCAGCTCGGCCTTCCCGCCGCCGGACTTGAGATCCAGGGTGACCAGGCGGCGGCCGCGCTGCAGCGGACCGATCGGTCCGGTGCCGCCCGGCCGGTCGACGAGCACCACGTCGGCGCCGAGATCCGCGAGCATCATGCAGCCGAACGGGGCCGGCGCGAGACCGGCCAGCTCCACGACGCGGACACCGTCGAGGGGACCCCTAGAGGACACGCGAGATCAGCTCCTTCATGATCTCGTTCGTGCCGCCGTAGATCTTCTGGACCCGGGCGTCCGCGTACATCTTCGAGATCGGGTACTCGGTGGTGTAGCCGTAGCCGCCGAAGATCTGCAGGCAGCGGTCGACCACCTCGCACTGGCCCTCGGTCAAATACAGCTTGGCCATCGCGGCCGTCGACACGTCCAGCTCACCACGGGCGTGCCGCTGGATGCAGTCGTCCAGGAAGATCCGGGACACCCTGGTCCGGGTCGCGACGTCGGCCAGCACCATCCGGGTGTTCTGGTGGCCGATCAGCGGTTTGCCGAAGGCGGTGCGCTCCTTCGCGTACGCGGTCGCCATCTCCACGGCCCGCTGCATGGCGGCCACCGCGCCCACCCCGATGACCAGCCGCTCCTGCGGCAACTGCTGCATCATCTGGATGAAGCCGGCGCCCTCGGCGCCCAGCAGGTTGGCGGCCGGCACCCGGAAGTCGTCGAAGAACAGCTCCGCCGTGTCGTTCGAGTGCAGGCCGATCTTCTCGATCCGCCGGCCGCGCCGGAAACCCCGCGGGTCGCCGGTGATCTCGCAGACCAGCAGGGACATGCCGTGCGCGCGTGCGGACGTGTCGGTCTTCACGGCCAGGACCAACAGGTCCGCGAGGATCCCGTTGGTGATGAACGTCTTCGAGCCGTTGACCACGTAGTCGTCGCCGTCGCGGATCGCCCTCGTGCGGATCGACTGGAGGTCGGAACCGCCGTCCGGCTCGGTCATCGCGATCGCGCCGACCAGCTCCCCGCTGACCAGGCCGGGCAGCCAGCGCCGCTTCTGCTCGTCGGTGCCGTACTCGTTGATGTACCCGGTGACGATCCCGCTGTGCACCGCGATGCCGAGGCTGCCCTCACCGGCCAGCGTCTGCTCGTGCAGCAGCACGGCCTCGTGGGTGAAGTCGCCGCCCCCGCCGCCGTACTCCTCCGGGATGGAGAGGCCGAGCAGGCCGAGCTCGCCGGCCCGGCGGTAGTGCTCGCGATCGGGGTGGCCCTGCCGTTCCAGCCGCTCGGCGTGCGGCAGCACCTCCTTGGTGAAGAAGGCGCGGGCGAGCTCGGCCAGGTCGTCGTGTTCCGGCTTGCGCCACGGTTCGACGTAACCGTCCAGTCCAGGGGTCGGCATCGACCTACCATCGAGCACTATTGGCGATGTGTCAATAAGCTCGATATGAATTGCCACCATCCATCTGTCGCCGCGATCGATCGATCGATGAAACGGGCATCTCGGAACACGATGAATCCACGTGCCGTAAGGTCTGGCCCGTGGTGCACGCCGAGTCGATGCGCCGGCGCCGGCTCGAGCCCGACGCCCGGCGTGAACAGATCCTGTCGGTGGCGATCCGGCACTTCGGGTCGCGACCCTATGCCGAGGTCTCGACCACCGATGTGGCCCGTGACGCCGGAGTCGCCCGTGGTCTGGTCAACCACTACTTCGGTACGAAGAAGGATCTCTACCTCGAAGTCGTGCGCGTCATGCTGACCGTGCCCGAGGTGGCCCTGGAGCAGCTTCCCGAAGGCGATCTGCCGGAACGGGCCGACTCGATCGTCGGCTACTTCCTCGACGTGGTGTCCCGGCACAGCACCTCCTGGCTGGCCGCGACCGGTGCCGGCGGGATGGCCGGCGATGCCGACGTGAAGCAGGTGATCGCCGAGGCGGTGGACGTCGCGGCGGCCGGCGTGCTGCGCGCCGTCGGGATGGGCGACGATCCGTCGCCGGCGTTGCGTGCGATGAGCCGCTCCTACGTCGGCCTGGCGATCTGGACGGCCCAGGAGTGGCTGCAGCGGGGCGTTCTCACCCGGGATCAGGTGCACGCGCTGCTCGCCACGTCCCTGCTCGCCCTGGTGGACCGGGTGTTCCCGCAGGCCGTCTGAACCGGACCGTCCGGTCCGTCCCGCCTCCGGGTGACGGACCGTGTGTTCCGCCGGGCCGTTCTCCTGGGCCTAGCCTCCTAGGATGCTGGACAAGGTGTGATCCACGGCGCAGCGTCGAGGGATGGGCGCATACCTCGACGAGTACAAGCGCAGCATCGACGACCCGGCCGGCTTCTGGCGTGGCGCGGCCGAACTGATCGACTGGTACCAGCCACCGGACCGGATCCTCGACGACACCGAAGCGCCGATCTTCCGGTGGTTCCCCGGCGCCACGCTCAACACCTGCCACAACGCCCTCGACCGGCACGTCCACAGTGGCCGCGGCGACCAGACCGCCCTGATCCACGACAGCCCGGTCACCTCGGTGGTGCGCGGGTACACGTACCGGGAGTTGCGCGACGAGGTGGCCTCGTTCGCCGGGGCGCTGCGACGGCTCGGCGTGGAACGCGGCGACCGGGTGGTCATCTACATGGCCATGGTTCCGGAAGCGGTCGTGGCGATGCTCGCCTGCGCCCGCCTCGGCGCCGTCCACTCGGTCGTCTTCGGCGGGTTCGGCGCCCGCGAGCTGACCGCCCGCATCGACGACGCCCGGCCCCGGGTGATCGTGGCCAGCTCGTGCGGGATCGAGGCCGGGCGGGTGGTGCCCTACCAGCCGATGCTGTCCGCGGCGCTGGCCGAAGCCGCCCACGTGCCGTCGCGCTGCGTGATCCTGCAGCGGCCGCAGGCACCCTTCGACCTGGTCCCGGGCCGCGATCTGAGCTGGACGGACGCGATCGCCGGGGCGGAACCGGCGGACTGCGTGCCGGTCGCCGCCACCGACCCGCTCTACATCCTCTACACCTCCGGCACCACCGGGCGGCCCAAGGGCGTGGTCCGGGACAACGGCGGCCACGCGGTCGCGTTGCGGTGGTCGATGGAGAAGATCTTCGGGGTACGCCCGGGCGAGGTCTTCTGGGCCGCCTCCGACGTGGGCTGGGTCGTCGGGCACTCGTACATCGTGTACGGGCCGCTGCTGACCGGGGCGACCACGGTCCTCTACGAGGGCAAGCCGGTCGGCACCCCGGACGCGGGCGCGTTCTGGCGGGTGGCGGAACAGCACCGGGTGGCGGCCATGTTCACGGCGCCGACCGCGATCCGGGCGGTCCGCAAGGAGGATCCGGAGGGCAAACTGCTGGCCGGCCGGGATCTGGGCGGTCTGCGGACACTGTTCCTGGCGGGGGAGCGGCTCGACACGCAGACGTACGCCTGGGCGGGTGACCTGCTGGGCGTACCGGTGATCGACAACTGGTGGCAGACCGAGACCGGCTGGCCGATCGCGGCGAGCCCCCGCGGCATCGAGGAACTGCCGACCCGGCCGGGTTCGCCGTCGGTGCCGATGCCCGGATACCGGGTGCGGGTGGTCGGCCCGGACGGGACCGATGTACCGGCCGGCGTCGAGGGGGCGATCGTGATCGGGTTGCCGTTGCCGCCGGGCTGTCTGCCGACGCTGTGGGGCGACGACGAACGCTACGTGCGTTCGTACCTGTCGGCGTTCCAGGGCAACTATCTGACCGGTGACGGGGGGATGTTCGACTCCGACGGCTATCTGTACGTGCTCGGGCGTACCGATGATGTGATCAATGTGGCCGGTCACCGGCTGTCGACCGGGGCGATGGAGGAGGTGCTGGCGGCCCATCCGGCGGTCGCCGAGTGCGCGGTGATCGGGGTGGGCGATCTGCTGAAAGGTCAGGTGCCGCGCGGTTTCGTGGTGTTGCGCAGCGGGGTGGCGCCTGACGTCGCGAAGCTTTCGGCCGAGTTGGTGGCGCTGGTCCGGGAGCGGATCGGGGCGGTGGCGGCGCTGCGGCGGATCGACGTGGTGGCGGCGTTGCCGAAGACCCGGTCGGGGAAGATCCTGCGCGGCACGATGCGGGGGATCGCCGACGGGCGGGAGGAGGCGGTTCCGGCGACGATCGAGAACCCGGACGTGCTGGAGGCGTTGCGGCCGGTGCTGCGTTCACCGCGCGTGTCCGGATAAAGGGTTCGGGTGGTGTGCGGCGCCTGGAGTGACCGGGACCGGCGCCGCACACCACGCTTTCTAGTGGGCGCCGTCCGGGCCGTAGGCGGTGAGGAACTTGTCGCGGAAGTCGCTCATCGGCCAGACGGGGGCGTCGGGGGCCGGTTTGAGGCTGTCGGTCCAGCCCCAGGAGGTGATCCGGTCGAGGACGGCGGGGTCCTTGGCGACGATGGTGATCGGCACGTCGTGGCTGGCGTTGTCGCCGGAGACGACGCTGGACGGCTGGTGGTCGCCGAGGAAGACGAGCACGAGGTTGTCGTCGCCGTACCGCTGGATCCAGTCGATCAGGGTGCTCATCGTGTAGACGACGGACTTGCCGTATTCCTTGCGTACCTTCTTGGTGCTGTTCCAGATCTCCGACTTGCGGGTGGCGGCGGCCGTCTGGGAGTGGTAGACGGAGCCGTCGCCGACCTGGTCCCAGCCGATGGTGCTGGGGATGGGCGCCCACGGGGTGTGGGTGGACAGCAGTGGCATCTCGACCATCAGCGGCGCGCGGCCGGGTTTGGTGTATTCGAGTTCGTTGAAGCGGGTGAGGGTGTACTGGTCGGGCATGCTGGCCCAGCCGAACTTGGGGCCCTGGTAGCCGAGGTTGCGGGAGTCCCAGACCCGGTTGTAGCCGTAGAACTCGCTTTCCGGCCAGGGCCGGCTGTTGCCCGGCATCATGGCGACGGTGTCCCAGTTCGCCGACTTGAACGCCTTCGTGAGGGTGAGCCGTTGGCTGGCGTTGAGGTTGCGGTAGCGGGACTGGTTGTTGATCCACAGTCCGGACAGCAGGGTCGAGTGGGCGAGCCAGCTGCTGCCGCCGAACGTCGGTGAGGTCAGCCAGCCGCTGCGGGCGGCGAATCCGGCGGCCTTGAGTCTGGTGTCGCCGTCGGCGAGCAGCGCGCCGGTGGTCTCGGCGAACTCGGGGGCCTCGATGGCGTTGCGGCCGTAGCTCTCGATGAAGGTGAGGACGAAGTCCTTGCCGCGCAGGGCGGTGAGCAGTTGGTCCGGCGGGACGTCGTGGTACGGGTCCTGGTCGACCTCAGCCGCGAACTCGGCCTCGTTCTCCAGTCCTTCGCGGGCCTGCCCGATGCGGTCCCAGACGTAGGTGGCGGAGGTCCGGGCGGCGAGTGGGACCTCGGCGGTGAGCTGGACGCCGAGGGCGAGGGTGAGCATCCAGGCGGCGGCGATGCCGGTGGCGGTGAACGCGGAGCGGCGGCGGTGCCGGGTGAGCAGGGCGGCGACGCGCAGCATGGCCCAGGTGACGAACGCCGGGGCGGAGAGGCCGAGCACGAGGGCGCCGATGACGGCGGCCCAGGCGGCGAGCCCGCCGTAGGTCTCGTTGACGAAGTTGTAGGCGTCGCCGAACAGTGACCAGTCGAGGACCGGGTCGAACGGGCGGGCCAGGGTGCGGAAGAAGCCCATGTCGAGGCTTTTCTCGACGACCAGCCAGCCGAGCAGGACGCCGATGGTGGAGGCGACCGCGATCCGGGGGCGGCGGGGCAGCACGATGAGCAGCAGGATGATGACCGCGGCCTCGATCGGGATGCGGGCGAAGCTGCCGACGCCGACCCGGCGCAGGACGTTGGGGTAGAGCAGCGCCACGAAGACGGTCAGGCAGGCCACGACGGTCAGGGATCGCGACGTCCACGGCGAGTTCAGCAGCCGTCGTACCCGATGGGGTTTCTCGGGGGTGGGCTCCGGTTCCTTCTCCACCTGGGGTTCTTCGGGCGTGGACGGATCGGCGAGGTCTGTCGGCTGCACGACATGGTGAACGCACCGTGGGCCGGGATGGTTCAGCCGGGTGACCAAGAAGTCGGCTCGGTGGACCGGACGGTCCTGTTCGGGGGTGACCGCGGTTGCCGGACCGGTTGTTCCGCGCGATGCCGGACCGGGGTGGCCGTGCCGGGCGGGACCTGCGACGATGCGGGACCGATCGTTTTCTGGAGGAGCGATGGCCCGCCGCAGGATCAGCCCGTTGCGCTGGAAGCCGCCCGTCCTCGACGACCGGGGGCCCACCGGGCGGCTGCGGGTGGGGCGGCGGCTGCCGACCGGCGGGCGCGGGCCGGAGGATGTGGTGTTCGACGCGGACGGGCGGGTGGTCTGCGGGATCGCGGACGGGCGGATCGTCCGGCTCGACCCGGTGAGCGGGGAACGCACGGTGCTTGCCGACACCGGCGGGCGACCGCTCGGGCTGCACGCCCGCGCCGACGGTTCGGTGCTGGTCTGCGACCACGACAAAGGCCTTCTCGAGGTACGCGCTGACGGTTCCGTGACGACGTTGGTGGACACGGTGGACGGTGTGCCGCTGAGGTTCGCCAGCAACGTCGTGGAGTCCACCGACCGGACGATCTATTTCACCGCGTCGACCAGCCGGTGGAGTCTCGACGACCATCTCGGTGACCTGTTCGAGCACTCGTGCACGGGGCGGCTGCTGCGGCGTGACCCGGACGGGACGGTCACCACCCTGATGAGCGGGCTGAAGTTCGCCAACGGCCTGGTGCTGGCGCCGGACGAGTCGTATCTGCTGGTCGCCGAGACGACCGGTTACCGGGTGCGACGGTTTCTGCTGGCCGGGCCGCGCGCCGGTGAGGTGGAGACGCTGGTGGAGAACCTGGCCGGGTTCCCGGACAACATGTTCCTCGGTGGTGACGGGCTGTTGTGGATCGGGATCGCGGCGCCCCGCAACGGGTTGCTCGACCGGCTGCTGCCGCTGCCCGGCCTGCTGCGGACGCTGGTGTGGAACCTGCCGGAGGCGGTGCGGCCCAAGGCCGTGCCGATCGCCTGGGTCATGGCCTTCGATCTGGACGGCCGGCTCGTGCACGATCTGCGGGCCGCCGACGGGTCCTACGGTTTCGTGACGTCGGTCGCCGAGCGGGACGGGACGATCGTCGCCGGCAGTCTCACCGAACCTGACGTGGCGGTTCTCCGCCTCGGGACCGATTGACCGGCGTGCGTGCGCTAGGGTCGCCGGGATGTGGTTAACCACCCTGGTGCGCAAACACCATGAAGCGGTGAAGTTCCTGTTGGTCGGGGGCGTCTGCTTCGTCACGACAACAGTGATCAACTACGCGCTGAAGCTGACGGTGCTGCACGACAAGCCGGTCACCGCGCTGGCGGTCGCCACGATCATCGCCACCGTCCTGTCGTATGTGCTCAATCGCGAATGGTCCTTCCGCACCCGGGGCGGCCGGGAACGCCATCACGAGGCCGCGCTGTTCTTCTCGGTCAGCGCCATCGGCATCGCCCTCAACTCGCTGCCGCTCGCCGTCTCCCGGTACGTGCTGGACCTGCGCGTTCCGGAGGTGAGCCGTCCGGTCCAGGAGATCGCCGACTTCGTCTCCGGCATCATCCTCGGCACGCTCATCGCGATGTGCTTCCGGCTGTGGGCCTTCAAACGGTTCGTCTTCCCGCATTCCGGTGTCCGGCCGCGCACCCGTGTCCCGCGCGCCCGGCGGGGCCCCCGCAGCGCCCTGGTCCGCCACGAGTCCGAGGTGCAGGACCTTTCGCCGGACCTGCCGCGCGACCCCTTCGCGTGACCTCTCGTGGGCCGCGCCCGGTCGACGGTGCGGACCGCTGGGCAGCGAGTATGCCGTCGGCGCCGGGCGTGTATCGATGGGAATCGCCGGACGCTTACGCCACCGCGACGAAGCTGCGGCTTTGATGGCGGCATGAATCTCGGTACGGCGCGCCGCGCCCTGCTTCCCGGCCTGGTCCTGCTGGGCGTGCTGTACGCCGCCTACGTTGTGCGGCGGCCGCTGCTGATGTCCGCGCCGCGATGCTTCGACGGGCACTGGCACGGCTGCTACGACACCGAGAACGGTGTGGTCCTGATGACGCTGGTGGGGGCGCCGTCGGCCGTACTCCTGGCGTGGGTGTTGAAGGGGTTGCGGCCGGGTCCGATGGCGTGGCGGAGGTCGCTGGCCGAGGTGGGCATGGTCTACGGGACCGTGCCGATGGTGTGGCTCACGTTGATGCCCGGTCCGGGTGCGGGTGTCGTTGCCGGGCGGGTGAGTCTCACTCCGCTGGTGGACCTGGCCGTCATGGGGCCGCTCGGCATCGGCGGCAACCTGCTGATCTTCGCGGCGCTCGGGTTCTTCGCGCCGATCCGGTTCGCGGCGCTGGCGTCGGTGCCGCGGATCCTGGCGCTCGGGGCCGGCTGTTCGGCGCTGATCGAGATCGCGCAGTACACGTTGCGCCTGGACCGGGTGTCCTCGGTCGACGACGTGCTGCTCAACGCGGCCGGTGCGGCGCTGGCCGCGTGCGTGTCCCGCCGCTGGTGGCGGCGTGACGGTGACCGGGTTACCGCGTCGAGATCAGCGGTTAAGATGATTTAAGGGCTAAAATCGCCCAGGAAGGGGCGGTGGCACGCACCCTGACCGGGTGGAGTTACGGCAGCTCAGCTACGTCGAGGCGGTGGCCCGGTACGGCGGGTTCACCCGTGCCGCCGAACGCCTGCACATCGCCCAGAGCGCGGTGTCCGCCCAGATCCGGGCGCTGGAGGTCGAACTGGGCGTCACCCTGTTCGCGCGGACCACCCGCAAGGTGGCGCTCACTCCGGCCGGGGAGATGTTCGTGGCCCGGGCGCGGCGGATCCTCGCCGAACTGGACGGCGCCCGCACCGAGATGAACGAGATCACCGCCGTGGTCAGCGGCCGGGTGACCGTCGGCGCGACCGGCATGCTCGGCCCCTACGACCTGCCGCGGGCGCTGGCCCGGTTCCGCGACCGCTATCCGGGGATCGCCCTGCGGCAGCGTTCCGGGCTGCTGGTCAGCCTGCTCGGCGCGCTGGATCAGGGTGAGCTGGATCTGGTCATCGGGGCGGTGCACGCCGAGATGCCGCCGCGGTTCGACGCGCTGCCGCTCGCCGACGAGCAACTGATCCTGGCGCTGCCGGTCGGCCACCCGCTCACCCGCTCCGGCCGGCTCACCCTGGGCGAGGCCCGCGACGAGCCGTTCGTGAGCCTGCCGCCGGGCAGCGGGCAGCGCTGGATCCTCGACGACACGGCCCGGTCGGCCGGGTTCACGGCCCGCGTGCAGTACGAGACGGACGGCCCGGCCGGCATCCGCTCGCTGGTGGCGGCCGGCCTGGGGGTGGGCCTGCTGTCCCGGTCGGCGGCCGAGGACCCGTGCGGCCCGGCCATCGAGATCCGCCACCTGCATCCGCCGCCGGTGCACCCGCCGATCGGCGTGATCCACCACCGGGACCGGCCGTTGAACGCGGCCGCCCAGTCGCTGCGCCACCACCTGGTCGAGATGGCCGGCCCCCGCCCCGACCCGGCACACCGCGACGAGGCCGAGGCCGGGGCATCGCTCGATCCGTGACCCGCAAGCGTGAGGGCGGCGCCCGGTTCGGCGGGTGGTCAGAGCTTCTTGACGACGACCTTCTTGCCGGAGGCCTTGACCGAGTAGGTGACGGTCTTCTTCGTCCACGGGTTGGTGCCGAAGACCCGCACACCGCCGGAGACGTTCTTGACCTTGACCATGGCGACGCCGGCGTAACTGTTCACCGCCGACGCGTCGGCGCGGACCACCCTGCGCAGCGTCGTGACGTTCACCTTGCGGCCCTTGGCGGCCTTGCGGGTGTCGGCGGCGCCGAGCGACGCGGCGCGCTTCACGGTCTCCGGCATGGTCAGGTAGGCGACACCGGTGGCCAGGGTCTTGTGGTCGATCGTCTCGGCGGCCGCCGGCTTGTGCACCGTCTGCGGGCCGTAGGAGTAGTCCAGCGACACCTCGCTGGTGCCGCCGTCCTCGGTCATCGTGGCGTCGGTGCCGGTCAGCACCGCATCGGCGCCGACGTGCAGAGTGATCGACACACCGTCCCCGGCGGTGAACGCGTAGTGCGCCGAACCGTCCTCATGCGCCGTCCGCGTGCCCGCGACCGCGTAGTCCTCGACCAGGTCGCCCGGGTCGGGGGCGCTGTCCTCCAGGCTGACCGTCTTGTCGGCGACGAAGACGTACTTCACCGCGGACCGGCCCATCATCTTGAGCGCGTCCACCTGCGGTCCACCGCTGATCGACTGGTAGACACCGTCACCCTCGTCCAGCACGAGCGTCGTCGCCCCGAACCCGTCGACCGCGAAGACGTCGGAGAGCAGCCCGTGCGTACGGTCGGCGGTGATCGTCTCGGTGCCGGTCACGGACTTCCCGGATTCCGTGAACCGGTAGCCGGCGGCGCCCTTCCAACCCTCCGCGGCGGCCGTGTCGCTGGCCGCCGACACCTTCTCCAGCGCCGCCTTCATCTCGGCCGCGGTGAGCTGGGTGGTGGTGTCGGCGGCGTAGGCGGCGCCGGGCGCGACGAGCAGGCCGGCGGCCACGGCCGCGGAAGCGAGCAGAACGGCGGGGCGGGTGAGAACGGACATGCGGCAGAACCCCAAGCGGTCGAGAAGCGGAAGTGTCAGGCGCCGCTAGGGATCGGTCGCCGCCGCGCCCGCATGAGGTTCCGCACGGTGTCACTTCGTCAAGCACCCCGCCTTCACGTCCTCGATGAACGCGGCCCAGGTGAACGCCGCGAAAGCGGGCGTCCGCCGGCCCGGTCCATGCTGTCCCGAACACCGGCGACACCCGCCAGACAGCGCCCACGGCCGGCCGGCGCCGTGCGGCCGGTGCTGAGCGCGGCCTCACCAACGCCGAAACAGCACCGACCCTGCTGGCGAAATCGTCTGCCCCCGCCCACCCGCCTGCACGCCCGCCGGGCGGGCGGGGCGCCCAGCGCACCGATCGTGTGCCCCGAGCACTGCTGTGACACTCGTGAGCGACCACGCAGGGCCCTGCATGCGTGCCGAATCGCTCGGCCCCGTCCGCCCGCCGGGCGGGCGGGCGCCCACAGCGCACCGACGGCGCGCCCTGTCGTTCTGTCGTTCTGTCGCCTTGTCGCCCTGGCGTCCGGTGGGCCAGCGTGCAGGGCGATGTGTGCTCGGAGAACGCGACACCCGTAGTGGGTGTGAGGACACCCGCTGCGGGTGTCATGTCTGCGGAACACCGATGCCGTGATCCGTGTCCGGTCTCCCCGGATGGGGATTCGTTTCTGCGTGCGCTGCCGGCTGGTGATCGTGGTGGTGGCGGCGTGTGGCGGCCGTCCGGTGCCGCACGGTGAAGTCCAGGGGACAGCGTCAGCGGCGGTCGCCCGGGGAGTCATCACCGGCCGGCCGGGTCGTTTCGCCGGTCTTGCTCGGGGACGAGCGCACCGTTCACGTAATGCCGTCTACATGCGCAACCGCCGCAGCGGACGGGTCTTCACCGGTCTTGGACCGCCGACCGCCGACCGCAGGTCATCGAATCCCTGGTCCAGGTCCGGTTCCGCTACCCGGCACCCGCGTCGTGGGGCCTGGCGAAGCAGGGCCGGACCGGATATGCGCTGGTAGCGAGCCTCTATTGATAAGCCGGCAGGGTCAGCGTCTACGGCCGGCCGAACAAGATCAGCCGGAATCCGGGCAGTCCGGCCGTCCGGGCGTACCGGATCTGGTTTTTCAGGAGAGTGACCGGGCAACTGAGCACGATGGACGTTCGGGGCGAAGCGGCGGTCACGCCGGTGCGGCGGGGGTGGAGCACGGCGCTGGTGCTCGCCGGGGCGATGTTCCTCGTGCTGTTCGACAGCCTGGCGGTGGCCACCGCGCTGCCCGCCATCGGGGACGAGTTCGGGCTCTCGCCGGGGCGGTTGCAATGGGTGGTGACGCTCTACTCGCTCAGCATCGGGGGGTTCCTGGTGCTCGGCGGGCGGGTCTGCGATCTGTGGGGCCGTCGCCGGACGATGGTGGCGAGTCTCGCGCTGACCGCTGTCGGTCTGCTCGTGGCCGGGGTGGCGCCGGGAGCGGGGCCGCTGCTCGCCGGACGGGTCATGCAAGGGGTGGGGGCCGCGTTCGCGATTCCGGCGGCGCTCGCCTCGGCGGGGACGCTGTTTCCGGAGGAGCCGTGGCGCAGCCGGGTCTTCTCGGTGGTGGCGTCGGCGGCCAACACGGCCGGGATCGCCGGGGCGGTCGGCGGTGGGCTGATCACCTCTCTGCTCGGCTGGCGGTGGCTCTTTCTGATCGTCGTGCCGGTCGCTGTCATCGCGGTGGTGGTGGCCCTGCGAGTCCTGCCGCCGGACGCGCCGGGAGAGACGTGGCGCGGGCTGGACGTGGGTGGGGCGGTGCTGGTCACCGGTGGGCTGGTGGCCGTGATCCACGGTGCCGGGCAGGTGGGGGAGCGCGGTCCGGGAGCCGGCGCGCTGCTGCCGGTGCTCGCCGGGCTGGCGATGCTGGGGGCGCTCGTCCGGTGGGAGCGGCGGGCCGCCGCGCCGCTGATCAAGCCGTCGGTGGTGCGGTCGCGGCGGCTGACCGCCTGCTGTCTGGCATTCGCCGCGCATTCGGCGGCCTACTCGGCGGTGGTCGTCGTCGGGAGCCTGGCGTTGCAGGAACGGCACGGCCTGTCGGCCGCGCAGGCCGGGCTGGCGCTCGCGCCGATGCTGGTGAGCGCGCTGATCAGCGCGGTTCCGGCGAGTGCACTGGTGCGACGGTACGGAACACGCGCGGTGGCCGCGACCGCACTGCTGGTGTGTTCGGCGTCCCTGGCGCTGGCCGGTTCTCAGGCCGACGACGGTCCGGTGCCGGTGATCATCGTCTGCCTGGCGGTGTGGGGGCTCTCCGGCGGGCCGATATATGTGGCCCTGACCCGGTCCGCGGTCGTCGACGCGGCGCCCGCCGACCGGGGTGTGGCGTCGGCGCTGTTCGAGTCGACGAGCCATGTGGGCGGGGCGATCTCGGTCGCCGTCTTCCTGTCGATGATCGGCGCGGGGGCGGGGTACGGCGGAGCGCAGCTCCTGGGCGCCGCGGTCAGCGTCGCGGGCGTTCTGGCGCTGCTGACGATCGTGCCGCCGGGCCGTTCGGATCGGGGAACGTCCGCGAAGCCCGGCGATCATGCCGCGGCCCGTGCGGATCGGTGACGTCGCGGGGGTCGTCGGAATCGGTGAACCGTCCGCTGTGGACCGGAAAGGATTAGGGCTATGCTTCCGGCCATGACCGACAGTGACGCGGCCAACCTCGACTCGAGCGTGCCGCACTCGGCCCGGGTGTGGAACTACTGGCTCGGTGGGAAGGACAACTTCCCGGTGGACCGGGCGGTCGGCGACGACTTCGCGAATCTGTATCCGGACATCGAGGTGGTGGCCCGGCACTCGCGGGCGTTCCTGAAACGGGCGGTCACCTTCCTGGTGCGGGAGAAGGGGATCCGGCAGTTCCTGGACGTCGGCACCGGCATGCCGACCGCGGAGAACACGCACCAGGTGGCGCAGGCCGCGGACGCCGGCGCGCGGATCGTCTACGTCGACAACGACCCGCTGGTGCTGGTGCACGCGCGGGCGCTGCTGACCAGTACGCCCGAGGGCAGGACGGACTACATCGACGCGAATCTGCACGAGCCCGCCGAGATCATCAAGGGCGCGCGGGAGACGCTGGACCTCGATGAGCCGGTCTGTCTCATCCTCATGAACATCCTCGGTCACGTGCCCGATCTTGATCAGGCGGTGTCGATCGTTCGCGAGCTGCTCGCGGCACTGCCGTCCGGCAGTTACTTCCTCACCGCCGACGGGACGAACGTGATCGACGGACCGGCGTTCGAGGAGGCGATCGGGGTGTGGAACGCGAATGCCCCCCTGTCGTACCACCTGCGTCACCCCGACCAGCTCAGCCGTTTCCTCGAGGGCCTCGAAGTGCTGGAGCCGGGCCTCGTGCCGTGCTCGAAGTGGCGCCCGGCCGCCGACGCGGCCGGCGAGGACCTGCGCGAGGTCGACGAGTTCGGGGCGGTCGCCCGCAAGCCCTGAGCGGGGACACGGGAAAGGGCGGTCGCCCGCAAGCCCTGAGCGAGGACACGGGAAAGGGCGCTCGCCGCAAGCCCTGACCGGGGAGCCGGGAAGGGCGCGAGCCTTGAGCGAGGCCACGGCGAAGGGCGGCAACCCGCACAAGGTCGCCGCCCTTCGCCGTTTTCATGTGGGCTGGGCCAGCAGAAGGTCGGCGGCCGGCTGAGGGCGGGCGAAGTGGTAGCCCTGGGCCGTGTCGCAGCCCAGGGCGGCCAGCGCCGCCGCGGTGGCCGCGTCCTCGACACCTTCGGCGACGACCGTGAGACCCAGGTTGTGGGCCAGGTCCACCGACGAGGCGACCAGGGCGCGGCTGCTCGCGTCGGTCACCATGTCGGCCACGAACGAGCGGTCGATCTTCAGCTCGTCGACGGGCAGCAGCTTCAGGTAGGTCATCGACGAGTAGCCCGTACCGAAGTCGTCGATCGAGGTTTTGACCCCGAGGGCCCGGACCCGGTGCAGGGCGTCGATCGTCGTGGTGGGGTCGGACATCACCGTGTGTTCGGTGATCTCGATGCACAGCAGTTCGCCGGGCACCCCGCTGGACTCCAGCAGCGCGGCCAGCCGGTCCGGGAACGAACCGTCGAGCAGGCTGCGGGTGGACAGGTTGACGGCGACCGGGATGTGCCGGCCGGCGTCCATCCATTCGCGGGCCTGCTGCAACGCGATGGTGAGGACCCGCTCGGAGAACGGGTGGATCAGGCTGGTGGTCTCCAGCACCGGCACGAACTGGCCGGGCGGCACCGGGCCGCGGGTGGGGTGGTGCCAGCGGGCCAGGGCCTCGACCCCGGCGACGGCGCCGTCGGCCAGGCCGATCTTCGGCTGGTAGTGCAGGGTGAACTGGGAGGTGTCGGTCAGCGCCCGCCGCAGGTCGCCGAGCAGGTTGAGCCGGTCGGCGCTGTCCTGTCCGGATTCTCCGGTGAACCGGCGGTACCCGTCGTGCTGCGACTTGGCGTCGTGCAGGGCGCTGGCGGCGTGCCCGAGCAGGGTGCTGACGTCGTCGCCGTCGGCCGCGGTGGCCGCGCCGATGCTGATCTCCAGGTCGACGGTGAGGTCGTCGAGCTGGAACGGCTCGTCGAAGGTCTCCCGCAGCCGGGCCGCCACGTTCTCGGCCCGGGCCGGGTCGAGGTCGCGCAGCAGGATCGCGAACTCGTCGCCGCCGGTACGCGCGATCAGGTCGGTGTCACGTACCACGGCGGACAGACGCCACCCGGCCTCGGCCAGCAGCCGGTCGCCGACGTGCGGGCCGAGTTGGTCGTTGACGTGCCGGAAGCCGTTGATGTTGACGGTCAGCACGGTGACGCCGGGCGTGGTGCGGACCGGCCCGGTCACGTCCAGCGCCCGCTGCAGGTGCGCGGTGAACGCGGCCCGGTTCGGCAGCCCGGTGAGCATGTCGGTGGCGGCCATCGTCTCCACCTGGCGACGGTGGGCGCGGCTGTTCCAGCCGAACAGGGCCAGCGCGAGCAGGCTCAGCAGGAACGTGACGATGCTGGCGACGAGCAGCCGCCGGGAGTCCTGGCGGGCGTCGGCCAGGCGTTCGGCGTACTCCCGCTGGTAGCGGTTCTGCAGTTCGTGCAGCTGGGCGGCGTTGCGCCGGTAACTGGGCGAGATCGCGGTCTCCAGCGTCTGCCGCGCCTTGGCCGTCTCGCCGCGGTCCAGCATCGACAGATACCAGATGATCACCTGCCGCAGGTTGATCTGCCGCTGGGCGATGGTGGCCGCCTCCGGGGTGACCTCGGCGATCCGCAGCGTCGCCTGGTACGTCTCGGTGTCCGCGTCGAGCACCTGCAGCCGTTGCGCGCCCCGCGGGTTGTTGACGCTCGCCTCGATCAGCGCCATCTCCCACGCCGACAGGTAGGCGGCCTGCTGGTAGGCCGACACCTGGTCGCCGTTGCGGGCGATGTCCTCGACGATGCGGGCGTGCCGCTGACTGTCCACCAGCGCGAACCCGGACAGGCACGCGAGCGAGGCGACCAGGGTGCCGAACACCCAGCGCCGGGAACGGTGTCTCATCCGGCCACCACCCGGTTGCGGCCGGCGCGCTTGGCGTCGTACAGGGCCTCGTCGGCGAGCTTGAACAGATGGCTGGGCTCGTGGCCGGTGAGCGGGGCGCCGGCGGTGACGCCGACGCTGACGGTGACGATGCCGCCGTCGGCGAGCGCGTGCGGGGCCCGCAGCAGGGACACGGCACGGCAGGCCCGCTCGGCGGCGACCAGCGCGTTCTCCGGTGAGGCGCCGGGCATCACGATGCAGAACTCCTCACCGCCGTATCGGGCCACCAGATCGGTGGACCGTACGCTCGTGCGCAGCGCCTCCGCCACCAGCCGCAGGCAGTCGTCACCGCCCTGGTGCCCGTAGTGGTCGTTGTACTTCTTGAACTCGTCGATGTCGATCATCGCGAGGCCGACCGGTTCCCCGGCCCGGTGCGCCCGCTGCCAGGCGTCGTCGAGGAACGCGGTGAGCTTGCGCCGGTTCGGCAGCCCGGTCAGCGGGTCGGTGACGGTGAGCAGTTCGAGGCGGCGGTTGGCCTCGGCCAGTTCCTCGGTGCGCTCGGCGACGGCCCGTTCCAGCGACGCGTACACCTGGGCGTTCTCCAGCGAGACGGTGAGCTGGCCGGCGATCAGCAGCACCGCGTCCAGGCGCCCGGCCGAGAAGGCACGACGGCTCAGCCGGTTCTCCAGCACCAGCACGGCGCGCGGCCGGCCGTGGCCGAGGACCGGAACCACCAGCAGCGAGCAGTGCTCCAGCCCGGCCAGGTACGGGTCCCGGCCCACCCGGTCGTCCAGGGCCACGTCGTCGACGAGCAGCGGTTCGCGGGTGCGTTCGGCGTGCCGGACGGCGGTGAGCGGCAGCAGGCCGAGCCGGGCCGCCTCGTCGGCGCTCATCTCCGGCCGGTCGCCGTCGGCGGGCAGCACCCACCCGCCGGCACGGTCGTCGCGCAGCACCACGTGCACGGCGGTGGCCCCGGTCATCGCGCCGAGCACCTGCCGCACCCGGGCGCGCAGCGCGTCCAGGCTGGTCTCCGAGCTGAGCGCCCGGGCCGCTTCGAGGACCGCCAGCAGGTCGATCACCTCGGTGGACAGGCTGACACTGTGCGAACCGCCGAGGGTGGCGGCGCGCCCGGACGTGCCGGCGACCGCCGAGCCGAGCGCCGGATGGGTGCGTTTGAGGGCGTGCACCTTGGCGGTGGCGCCCCAGCGGGCGTACCCGGCCAGCGCCTCGGCCAGCAGCCGGGCGCCGACGTGCTCCAGCCCGCCGTTCAGATAGAACAGCGCGGCCCGCTCGGTGATCAGCGGCGCGTGCCAGGACCGTCCGGCGGTGGCGGCGTCGGCCATCGCGGCGTCGTACGCGGCCGCCGCCGTCGCGAAGTCGCCGAGCGCCACGGCCCGGGTCGCCACCGCGAACCGGTGCAGGTGCCGGAAGTTGCCCGGCTGGTCGGCGGCGCGGGCGGCCAGGAACGCGACACTGCGGTCCAGCACGGTCAGCGCCGCGTCGCGGTCGTCGCCGGTGGCGGTCCGCGCGGTCACCTCGGCGGCGAGCGCGGCCAGCACGTGTCCCGGAACGTTGAGATAGACGCCCGGCAGCGTGGGCAGCAGCGCGAACCCGGTCGCACTGTGCCTGGTCAGGGCCTCGTCGTCGCCGAAGATCGCCGCGGCGAGCGCCCGCATGGTCGAGTAGTAGGCGGTGGCCGCCTCGTTGCCGGCCAGCGTCCGCAGGTAGGTGTCGTCGAAGGTGGTCTCGCCGCGCAGCGTGCCGACCAGGCGGGCCGCGATGACGAACATGGCACTGTCCGCCCCGGCACCGATCCGCTCGCCGAACGCCAGAGCCGCCCGCGCCTCCCGGTGGAAGGACTCCAGGTCGGCCGAGCACTCCATCGTCTGCGGCACCGACGCGAAGTAGGTGTAGAGGGCGCTGCGCAGGTCGCCGCCGCGCAGCAGCCCGTCGCGGGCCTGGTGCGCCAGCCGTACGCCGGTCTCCAACGGCTCGAACCACGGCACCGTGGCGAGCGCGTGCATGAACCGCACCTGGGAGATCTCCGGCTCGTGGCCGTACTCCTCGGCGGCCGCCAGCACCCGGCACATCGCCTGGTAGGCGGCCCGGTGGTCGCCGCCGGTGGCGATCGTGAGCACACCCAGGTTGCCGAGCGCACCGGTCAGCGCGGCACACGTGCCGTGCGCCGACCACAGATCGGCGGCCTCCACCACGAGCCACGCCATCGTCGTACGGTCGGCGAAGAACGCGGCCGGATTCAACTTGTTCATCAGATGGGCGATGGCCAGCAGCCGCGGATCGGTCAGCTCCGGCCGCACGTCGCCGGAGGTGGCCAGGCGCTCGTAGAAGGCGGCCAGCCCGGCCCCGGTCCGCGCGCCCATCGCGGCCGGCTCGGGCACGTCCACGCCGAGCCGGGCGAGCAGGCCCAGCCCGAGAGTGAGGGCGTCGCCGAGCATCCGGCGGCTGGTGAGTGCCCCGATCTGCTCGGCCGCCGGGCGGGCCAGCCACACCGGGTCGTCCGCGCCGGCGTGCAGTTCGGCGAAGACACGGTCGGCGTCGTCGAACCGGGCCAGCGCGCACAGGGCGGCATGCCGGTCGGCGCGCGTGTCCGCGTACCCCGCATCGGTCTCGTCGAGAAGGCGCAGCGCGACCGCGAGATGAGCCTCGGCCCCCGCGTGGTCGGTGACCAGCCGCGCGGAGTGCGCCGCCCGGCGCAGCAGAGCCGCCGCCGAGGCGCGTTCGGCCGGATCGGTGAGCAGGTCCGCGGCGGCGAGATAGAGCGCCGCGGCGGCCGGGGCGGGCGCCAGGCGGCGGGCCAGCGACAGGCTCAGCCGGGCCCGGTCGTCGCCGGACAGGCGGGCGTACGCGGCCTGATGCACCCGGTCGTGCCGGAACCGCGCCCGGTCGCCGTCGACCACGACGAGACCGTCGTCGACGGCCGGGCGCAGCGCCGGCGACGCCTCCAGGGAGTCGCCGAGGCAGGCCATCATGTCGACGAGGCCGCGGGTCTCCGCGGGCAGCGCCGCGATCCGGGCGCCGAGCAGCGCCACCACGTCGCCGTGGCCGGCGAAGTCGCGCACCTCGGCCGGGTTCCAGCGCCAGCCGCCGCCCTCGGGGACGAGCACGCCCTCCCGGCGCAGCGCGCTGATCAGCTCGACGGTGTCGAACGGGTTGCCGGCGGTCCGGCCGGCCAGCACGGCGGCCAGCGGCGCCGCCTCCGGCCGGGGCAGGCGCAGCATCTCGGCGATCAGCTCGGTCAGGTCGTCGCGGCCCAGGTCGGCCAGCGGCACCCGGTGGGCGCGGGCCACGATCGCGGTCAGCGGGTGCGCCGCGTCGACGTCCGCCTCCCGGTACGCGCCGAGCACCAGCAGGCCCGGCAGATCGCCGGAGTCCAGCACGTCGTCGAGGAACCGGAACGACGCGCCGGACGCCCACTGCAGGTCGTCGAGGAAGAACACCACCGGACGGCCGGCGCCCGCCACGGTCCGCAGCAGGGTCAGCGAGGCCGTGCGCAGGCGCGCGAACACCGCCCGCGGGTCGCCGCCGGACGGGTCCTCCGGCGTCACCGCCAGCAGCGGACGCAGTGCCGGCGCCATGGCCGCGACCAGGCCGCGGTCCGGGCCGAGGGCGGCACGCAGCCGCTCGCCCAGTTCCGCGACCACGTCCTCCGGCTCGGCCAGCAGCTGGGTGCCGAGCTGGCCGAACGCCGCCCGGATCGGGCCGCCGCCGGCGTCGTGGTGGAACTGGTCGAACTTGCCGGACACGAACCGGCCACCGGCCGCGGCCAGCGCCGGGCGCAACCGGTCGACCAGGGCGGTCTTGCCGACGCCGGGCGGTCCGGTGATCAGCGCGAGCCGGCCGGCCCCGGCGTTCGCCTCGGCCAGCAGCGTGTGCAGGGCGGCCAGCGGCGCGTCCCGGCCGATCAGCCGGGCCGGCGCGGCCAGGCGCAGCGGGAAGTCGTGCCCACCCAGCTCGAACGTGCCGCCGGCGCGGGCCAGCGTGAGGTCGTGGGCCAGGCCCTCACCGCTCTGGTAGCGCTGCTCCGGCTCCTTGCACAGCAGCCGCAGGATGATCCGCGACAGCGTGTCCGGGATCGCCGGGTTCACCTCGGCGGGTGGGACCGGGACGCGGGCCAGGTGGTCGTGGACCAGGCTGAGCGGCTCCCGGTCGCGGCCGAACGGCGGCGCGCCGGTGGCCAGCTCGTACAGGACGGCGCCGAGCGCGTACAGGTCGCTGCGGTGGTCGACCGGGCGGCCGGTGCGCCCGGTCTGCTCCGGCGACAGGTACGGCAGCGTCCCGGCCAGCACGTCACCGGCCTTCCGCCCGGGGCTCCCGGCCAGCTCGAAGTCGATCAGCGTGGCCCGGCCGTCGTCGTGGATCAGCACGTTCGCCGGGCTCACGTCCCGGTGCACCACACCGCGCCGGTGAATCCCGGCGAGCACGCCGGCCAGCCGCGTCGCCAGCTCCGTCAGCGCCTCCGGCTCCCACGGCCCGTCAAGATCGGCGAGGGTACGCGCGGACGCGTCCACCAGCGTCAAGGACACCTCGTCCGGCTCCCCGGCCAGCCGCGGTGTGCCCGGCAGGCCCGCGAGCCGGCGCAGCACCGCGATCTCGTCGCGCAGGCGGTCGGCGGCGCCCGGCCCGAGCGGCTGCTTGCGGATCACCCAGCCGCCGTCCGTCACGCGAACGCGCGAGACGCGGGTGCGGTCGCTGTCGTACAGCACTTCTTCCAGGCCGTTGAGAGTCACGACGTGCGAATCGGCCCGTCCCGGCCCGGTGTGAGCCTTGCTACCGCACCGCCACCGTCCACCGGCCGTCCCCACGCTTGGCCCGGTGACGCGCTGCCGGTGACCTCAGTCCATGACCTCGCCGACGGTGCGGACGTCGAGGCCCCGCACCTTGATCGCCCGCATGATCTTCGCGAAGTCGGCCCGGTGGCACTCGGAGCTGTTCGCCGGAACCGTCGTGACGACCCGGTGGAAGCAGAGGATGAGCCAGCCGCCGGCGTTCTGGGCGCGGTCGAGCAGGCCACCGCGCCCGATCAGGCTCTCCGGGTTCGACATCCCCTTCTGCGTGGAGCTGATGCCGGTGAGCGAGCGCAGCCGCATCGGCATCGGCGGCGGATTGCACTCCCGGTTGTCCTCGGCGAGGATCGACCGGCCGGTGGAGAAGTGCCGCTGCACGATCTCCTCGACGCTGTGACCGTCGGTCGTCTGCCCGAACTGACCGCCGGGATAGGCGAACGATTCGCTGGTGAAGTTGTTCTCCCGCATCCAGCCGCGCAGCGCGCCGGCGTCCTTGTCGACCACCTCAGCGGTCACCCCGCTGTACCGGGCGGCATGCACCTCGCCCGCAAAGGAGTGCCCGGCCACCTCCCACCCGGAGAGGTCCTGCGCCGCGAGCAGCTGATCCGTCGTGAACTTGCCGTCCGTGTTGATCTGGTCGGCGATCGTGTACGTGGTCCCGCGAAAATCGTACTTGTCCATCAGCGGACGGGCGTTGGTGAAGACGTCCTGCCAGGAGTCGTCGAAAGTGATCGACACCAGTCCGTTGGGGTAGGCGGCCTTGGTGTCCGGGATGATCTCCACCGCCTGGAGCCGGACGTCGCATGGGCCCGTGCCGGAGTCGATCACCGAGAACCGCATGTCGGTGAACCCGGTCCAGGCGGAGGGCTTACCGGCCGCCTTGATCCGGTAGGCCCCGCTGGCGGCGTTGAGGTCACCCCACTGCAGGGTGACCGCCACCCACTCGCCGGACTGCACCCAGTTCTGCTTGTCCGAGTGCGTGTGCACCCGCCACCGGAAGGTGTTGGCCAGGCCTTTCGTGCCGACGTAGAAGTTGATCCAGCGCAGCCTGGTCACGTCGGACACCTTGAAGATCAGGCGAACGGCCTTGCCCTTCAGATTCACCGGCGGGCCGCCCACCCGCTCCACACTGGCCTGGTCGGCGTAGGCCCCGTTCTCGCTCGCCTTCCCGGCGGTGGTCAGCAGCACCGACTGCGTGCCGCGAACGAACTCGGTGGTGTCGTCGAGGACGGCCTTCCCGACGTTGCCGCCGGTGGCGGTCCAGCCGTGGCCCTTCTGAAAGTTCTCCGCCCAGGACGCCCGGCTCAACGCCGTGATGACGGGGGGAACGCCGGGCCGCACGAGACGGGCGGGTTCCTTGTCGAAGATCTTGGTGCCGGTGGCCAGCAGGGTCGCACCGGCCCCGGCCGCCACCACCCCGGCTCCGATCGCACCCGCCTTGAGCAGGGATCGCCGCGCCGGTTGAGGAGACCGGGTCCCCAGCGGATCATTCATGGCCGCCAGAATAATAAGCCCATCGGCCGGGCCCCGGGCCGGGACCTCCGCCCTGTTGCCGGACCTGGTCCTGCACCCCGGGCGATCCCGGCGGATGAAGAACCCCATCGATCGGCGCCGGCTCACCCGTACCACAAAACGGGCCGGAAGGGAGACGTCGCGCTCCGGGCGGCAGGTGGGTGAGGGCCGCGGTGACGGCGGAGACGGGCACGGGCGTGACGCGGCCCCCGTTCGGCGTCACGCCCGGGTGTCCCGGCCCGTCCCCCACCGTCCTGGGGACGGGCCGGGATGTCTCACCCGATCACCGGGACCACCAGACGGTGGTGTCCGGGGGCAGGACGACGTTGTCGGCGGTGCCGTCGATCGGGCCGCTGGCCAGCAGCAGTTCGCCGGGCCGGCCGACCGTGACCGGCTGGTCGCTCATGTTGACCGTGCAGCGGAAGACCGGCGCGCCCTCGACCTCGCGCTCGAAGGCGAGCACCCCGGCCGGTGCGGGCACCCAGCGCAGGTTGTCGGTGGGCGCGAGCGCCGGGTTGCCGCGGCGGATCGACAGGGCCGAGCGGTACAGCTCCAGGGTGGAACCGGACGTGCCGGCCTGCGCGGCGACGCTGAGTCTCGCCCACGACGCGGGCTGGGGCAGCCAGCTCGCGCCACCGTCCGGGCCGAAGCCGTAGGGGGCGCTGTCGCCGCTCCACGGCAGCGGCACCCGGCAGCCGTCGCGGTAGCCGTCCTGGCCGGCGGCGCGGTGGAACGCCGGGTCCTGGCGCACCTCCGGCGGCAGGTCGATGACCTCGGGCAGGCCGAGCTCCTCACCCTGGTAGAGGTAGGCGGAGCCGGGCAGCGCCAGCATCAGAGCGCTGGCCGCGCGGCCCCGGCGCAGACCGGCCTCGTCGTCGACCTCGGCCGGCTTGCGGCCGGCCGCCTCGCCGTCGATCTTCTGCATCAGGCGGGTGGTGTGCCGGACCACGTCGTGGTTGGACAGCGTCCAGGTGGTCGGGGCGCCGACCTCGCGCATGGCGGCGAGCGAGTCGTCGATCATCTGGCGCTGCTCGTGCACGTTCCACGCGGTGCCGAGGTAGCTGAAGTTGAACGCCTGGTGCAGCTCGTCGTCGCGGACGTAGTTGGCGACCCGGGCCAGCGTCGGCGCCCACGCCTCGGCCACGGCGATGCGCTCGCCGGGGTACTCGTCGAGGATCTTGCGCCAGTCGCGGTAGATCTCGTGCACGCCGTCGCGGTCGAAGAACGGGCTCTCGCCGGCGCCGAGCAGATGCCACTCGCCGGTGTCGCCGACGTCCGGCAGGCCGTCCTCCTTGACCATGCCGTGCGCCACGTCGATCCGGAAGCCGTCCACGCCCAGGTCGAGCCAGAACCGCAGGATGGTCTTGAACTCGTCGCGTACGGCCGGGTGCTCCCAGTTGAAGTCGGGCTGCTCGGGGGCGAACAGGTGCAGGTACCACTCGCCGTCGGGGACACGGGTCCAGGCCGGGCCACCGAAGATCGAGGGCCAGTCGTTGGGCGGCAGCTCACCGTGCTCGCCCTTGCCGGGGCGGAAGTGGTAGCGCTCCCGGAAGGGGGAGCCGGGGCCTTCCGCGAGCGCCCGCTTGAACCAGTCGTGCTGGTCGGAGGAGTGGTTGGGGACGAGGTCGACGATGACTCGCAGACCCAGGGCGTGCGCGCCGGCGATCAGCTGCTCGGCGTCGGCGACGGTGCCGAAGATCGGGTCGACGGTCCGGTAGTCCGAGACGTCGTAACCCGCGTCCGCCTGGGGCGAGGCGTAGAAGGGGGAGAGCCACACCGCGTCCACACCGAGATCCCGCAGATAGGGCAGCCGGCTGCTGATGCCGGGCAGGTCGCCGATGCCGTCGCCGTTGGAGTCGGCGAAGCTGCGCGGGTAGATCTGGTAGATGACCGCGTTGCGCCACCACGATGCCGGGGGCGCCTCCACGGTGGGCGGTGCGATCAGTTGGTCCGTCATGGCGACGAACGCTAGCAAGAAACTAACACGTGTTACATAGCCCCGGCGTTGCTTTCTTGCAGCAAGTTCTTGCAGCGGGTGGTTATGCCGGTTTCGTGGTTGATTCCCGCACGATCAGCGACGTGCCGAGCGTCTGGTGCGGGTGCTGGTCCTCACCCCTGATTGCAGAGATCAGGAAGTCTGCGGCGATCCGTCCCTTCGACACGATCGGCTGCCGGACCGTGGTCAGCCGCGGACGGAACCAGGCCGACTCGGAAAGGTCGTCGAACCCGGTCACGGACACCTCCGAGGGCACGTCGATTGCAAGTTCTTGCAAAGCATCCACCGCCCCGTACGCGAGGATGTCCGACAGCGCCAGCACGGCCGTCGGCGGCTCACCGGAGGCCATCAGCTCCCGGGTCGCCCGGTACCCCTCGGTCCTGGTCACCGGCACCTCGGCCAGCCGTACGGCGTCCCAGGACAGGCCCACCTCGGCCAGCGCGTCGGCGATCCCGGCCAGCCGCCGCGCCAGCGGGCCCCGATAGCCGCGCACCGGTGCCTCCGCGCCCGGGTCCATGGACAGCACGGCCAGCCGCCGGTGCCCCAGATCGAGCAGATAGCGGGCCACCTCGCGGGCGCCACCCCGGTCGTCGACCTCGACGCTGGGCGCCCCCGGCATCCGGTCGCTGTCGATCAGCACGAACGGGATGCCCCGCCGGCTCAGCTCGGCCACCTCGCCCCGGTCGGTCTCCAGGCCGCACACGATGAAACCGTCGACCGCCGCGTACGGGATCGCCTTGAGCACCGAGTCCTGCAGCGGCGGACTGAGCAGCAGCGTGTAGCCCTCCTGGTCGCACACCTGCCCGGCGCCCATCAGGAACCGCGAGTAATACGGGTTCTCCAGGATCCGGGCCAGCCGCTGCGGCAACAGCACGCCGATCGAGTTGGTGGTGCCGGCCTGCAGCATCCGGCCCAGCGGGCTCGGCGTGTAACCCAGCTCCTCGGCGGCGGCCAGAATCCGTTCCCTGGTCGCCGCCGAGATGCGGTGCGGGTTGTTGAAGGCGAACGAGACCGCCGAGCGGGAGACGCCCGCCGCGGCCGCGACGTCACTCGACGTGGCCCTTCTCGACGGCATGGGCGCTCCAGGGTCGGGCGCCCACTCTATCCCGAACGCTTACGCGGCGATCACCGGCACGCGGACCACCGCGTCGAAGACGTAACCCAGCGTGTTGTAGCGGGCCACGTCGGGCTGGGTGTTGCCGCGTACGTCGGTGGCCCTCGCGAGCAGCGTGTGCGACCCCGCCGCCGGGGTCCAGTCGATCTCCCAGCGCTGCCAGACGCCACCCGGCGTGGACCCGTACGGCCGGGCCCGCCGCCAGGTCGTCCCGCCGTCGGTGCTGACCTCGACGTGCCGGATCGGGCCGTCCGCCGACCAGGAACGCCCGGTCAGTCGCGTCCGTGCCCCGGCCGTGAAACTCGTCCCGGCGTCCAGCTCGAAGGCGCTCTTGACCACCTGCCGGTCGAAGGGCTGCCCCTCGGCCGGGAAGCCCGGCCCGAACAGCCGGTAGAACTGGGTGTTCCACGGCGAGAACAGCGGCTCGGCGGACACCTCGATGCGGCCCACCCACTTGATCGACGAGATGCCGATCCAGCGCGGGACGACGACCCGGACCGGGTAGCCGTGGTCCGGCGGCAGCGGTTCGCCGTTGAGCTCGTAGGCGAGCAGCACGTCGTCGAGGGCCTTGCTGACCGGGAACGGCCGCCGCACCGGGCCCAGGTCGACGCCGCCGCTCACGAAATCCGGGTCGAGACCGGACGGCTGCACGTCCACCGCGTCGCGGGTGAGCCCGGCCCGGCGCAGCACGGTGGAGAGCCGGACGCCGGTCCACTTTCCCACTCCGATGGCGCCCAGCCCCCACGCCGTACCGGAGACGGTCTGGCCCTGCTGTGAGCTGAAGTGGCCGCGGGCGTTGCCGGCGCACTCGATGGCGACCGGCCGGGTCTCGCGCGGAAGCGCCTTGAGGTCGTCGAGGCCGAAACGCGTGGACCCGCGCACGCCGGAACCGGAGACCTCCAGAGACCACGTCGCGGCGTCGATCGCCGGGGTGACGGTGTGGTTGCGGACGAAGAACCGGTCCACCGGCACGTAGTAGCCCTGGCCCCTGAGCGCCGACCACCTGGTCTCCGCGTTGGTTCCCAGAGGCCGGAACAGCTCGGCCGGCAGCGGCTTGACGATCGGGGAGGCGGCCAGCGCCGGGCCCGGGACGGCCGCTCCCGCCCCCACCGCCGCGGTCAGTGCCAGCAGGTCACGGCGGGAGAAACCCCGTGTCCGGCCGGCCCGGAAGTCGCGCAGTCTGCGCTCGTCGTATGCGCCCTCGCTCATGGCGACTCATCCTATCTACTCCATAGGAGATGTGGATAGTCTGGCCCTGCGAGTCTCCGGTCAGGAAGGCAGGCGGGCCACCGCTCCGTAGGCGGACACCTCGGCCGGGGAGGCGCCGGGCCGGGCCGGGCGCCACTCGCTCAGCGGGACCAGGCCCGGCTCCAGCAGGTCCAGGCCGTCCAGGAGGGCGGCGATCCGGTGCCGCGGGCGGGGCCGCATGTCGGCCAGCCCGGCGCGGAGCAACTCCTCGTACGCCTCCGCCGACTCCGGGGCGAAGTCCAGCGTGCCGTGGCTGAGCACCAGGAAACTGCCCGCCGGCAGCGCCGTCGTGAAGCGGCGCACCGCGTCCCGCACGGCCTCGTCGCCGGGCAGGAAATGCAGCACCGCCACCAGCAGCAGCGCCACCGGGTGGTCCGGGTCCAGGGTTCCGGTCACCGCCGGGTGCGCCAGGATCGCCTCCGGCTCGCGCAGATCCGCCTCCACACAGCCGACCCGGCCCGCGGGGTCGCCGGCCAGCCGGGCGCGGGCGTGGGCCATCACGATCGGGTCGTTGTCCACATACACGATCCGGCAGGCCGGATCGACGCTCTGCGCGACCTCGTGGGTGTTGCCGTCGGCCGGCAGTCCGGCGCCCACGTCCAGGAACTGGCGCACCCCGCGCTCGGCCAGGTGCCGCACCGCCCGCCGCAGGAACGCCCGGTTCTCCCGGGCCGCCGTCGCCGCGGCGGGGAGAACCTTCGCGATGGCGTCGGCCGACTCCCGGTCGGCGGCGAAGTGATCCTTGCCGCCGAGCCAGTAGTTGTAGCGGCGGGCCGGATGCGCCGTGCCCACGTCGATCGGCGGGCGCCCGCGGGCGGGCCGGACGGCCTCGCCGCGGCGCGGACTGTAGAGGCCGATCACCGCGTCCGTCTCGGCACCCACCACCTGCCGCAGCGCGGCCCGCCGCTCCTCGCACGGCCAGCGGTGCTCGCCGCGCTCCAGTTTGCCGACCCAGCGCGCGTCGACGTCGAGCGAGGTCGGATTGCGGTCCGGGAACAGCTCCCGCAACGCCGTGTTGACCGCCTCGGCCAGCTCCGCCCGGGACAGGCACTGCCCGGCCCGGTGCGGCGACGGCAGCCGCTGCCGTCGGGCGCGCAACTCGGCGTTGGGGGTGATGACAGCGTCCGGATGGCGAGGCACCCATAGATATTAGATGATTTATGGCGAATCGAGGGGCGAGGTCGGACCCAAGGTCGGTATTCCCGGACCGCCCACGCATCAGTGATCGTATATGCGCACTGACCGCGCCGGCGCGGCCTGCCGCCGCGCACCCCGGGGGAAGATCCTTGCTGCGACTCACGGACCGTCCGATCAGGACCAAGCTGGCGTTGCTGCTCACCCCGCCGATCGTGGTCATCCTCGTGTTGTCCGGCGTGATCGCCTACGGCGCCGCGGCCGCCGCCTCCCGCGCCGACGAAGCCCACCGCCTCGTCGGACAGAGCATGATCGCCGGCGAACTGGCCGGGGCCCTGCAGAACGAGCGCGCCGCCGCCGGCCTCGTCTTCGTCGAGCCCTCCCGTGCGGCCGCCGTCACCGCGTACCGGAAAGCCGCCGACCGCACCGACACGCTCGCCGCACGCTTCACCGCGCGCCGGCTCGACGCCCTGCCGCAACTGCGTGAGCAGGTGCGCGGCGGGCAGGACGTGCCCGCCAGCCTCGTCCTCTTCCGGTACCGGGCGATGATCGCCGACCTGATCGGTTACCGCGCCGGCATGGGCCAGCTCAACGTCGACGCCGACATCACCACCGGCCTGCGCGCCTCCGCCGCACTCTCCGCCTGCGTCGAAGCCCTCGGCCAGATGCAGATCACCGTCCTGCCGACCTTCACCACCCGGCAACTCACCGCCGCCGGACAGCAGCAGGTCGTCGCCGCCGCCGCCGCACACGGCGAAGCCCTCGAAGACTTCCGGCGCCTCGCCCCCGCCCGCTGGACCGCCCGGCTCGCCACCGCCCCCGCCCGCCCCGACGTGACCGTCGCCGAACAACTCCAAGCCCTCGCCGCCAACACCCCACCCGGCGCCACCCTCACCTGGGCCGTCCCGCCGCAACGCTGGGTCAGCGCCATCGGCGCCCGGATGGAACGCCTGCACACCGTCGAACGCGCCGCCGACACCGAACTGCTGCGCGCCGTCGCCGAACGCCGCGACGCCCAGCGCCGCGACCTGCTCGTCCTCGCCGCCGCCGTCCTCGCCGCCCTCGTGGCGCTGCTCGCCACCGGCTGGTGGATCAGCCGGTCCATGACCCGGTCGCTGCGCGCCCTCACCCGCGGCGCCACCGCCACCGCCACCACCACCCTGCCCGACGTCGTCGGCCGCCTCACCAGCGGACTGCCCGACGCGACCGTCGCCGCCGCCCTCGTCGAACGGGCCGGGCAGGCCGTCGCGGTCGCCGGCGAGGACGAGATCGGCGAGGTGGCGCGGGCCTTCAACCACGTCTCCCGTACGGCGGTGAGCCTCGCCGGCGACCAGGCCCAGCTCCAGGCGGTCATCGCCTCGGTCATGGAAGCCATCGCCCGCCAGCTGCAACGACAGGGTCACCAGGTGATGGCCGCCATCGACGCCCTCGAACAGGACGAGGAGGACCCGGCCCGGCTGCGGAGACTGTTCGAACTCGACCAGAGGGCCACCGGCATCCAGCGGCTCATCGCCAACCTGTTCGTCTTCGCCGGCGGGCGCGCCGGACAACCCGTTCGGCGGCCCATCGCGCTTCCCGACGTCGTCAAGGCCGCCATCAGCCGGGTGGACAAGGCGTACGACCGGGTCGACGACACCGCCGTCGACCGCAGCGTGCAGATCGTCCCCGAACACGCCGAGGAGATCGTGCACGTGCTCACCGAACTCGTCGACAACGCCGTCCGCTTCTCACCACCCGGCGCCCCCGTCCGGATCGAGGCGTGCCACGTCGGCGACCGGGTGCACGCCCAGATCAGCGACACCGGCATGGGCATCCCGCAGAGCCGGCTGCCGCACCTCGTCGACCGGCTCGCCACCTTCCGCCTCGACGCCGAGACCGCCCGGCACATGGGCCTGCCCGTCGTCGGCCGCATCGCCGCCCGCCTCGGCCTGTCGGTAGGCCTGCGCTCCACCGGCGCCGGCACCCGCGCCGACGTGGTCATCCCGGCCACCCTGTTCACCACCGTGCCCGCCCTCGCCGTGGCAGAGCCGGCGGCCTTCGCCGTGACCGAACGGCCCGCCCTCGCCGCCCGCGGCACCGCCACCACCCTCGCCGACGCCCCGCCGCCACGGCGCCGCACCGCCAACGGGCTGCCGGTGCGCGTACCCGGGGAACACTCCGCCCCCGCCGCCGCGCCCGGCCCGTCGGCGCCGCCCACCGACCGCGCGGCCGCCGGGCGCGGCATGGCCGCGTTCGCCGCCAGCGCCCGGCTCGCCCGCCACACCCCCACACAGATTGGCCAGAGATGACGTTCACGCACCCCGACGCCGAGGCCGGCCGGACGCTCGGCTTCCTGCTCGACCGGTTCTGCGCGGAGAACCCCGACGTCAGCCACGCCCTCGCCGTCTCCGGCGACGGCATCCCGCTCGCCACCAGCGGCGACATCGACCCCGCCATCCGCGACCAGCTCGGCGCCAGCACCTCCGGCCTGATCGGCATCGCCCTCGGCATGTCCGGCTTCATGCGCGCCGGCGCCGTCCACGACATCGTCGTCAACTTCGACTCCGGCTGGGTCATCGTGCAACGCCCGTCGCAGCGGCTGGTCCTGACCGCCCTCGCCGCGTCCGACGCCGAGATGGGCCGCGTCCACCACGAACTGGTCCGGCTCGGCGAAGCCGCCGGACGTGTCCTCGAACCGGGCGCCCGCGTCCCCTCGAACTAGGAGAACCGTGAAACACCTACCCCGCCTGCTCGCGGCCGCCGTGCTGCTCGCCGCCGCCACCGGCTGCTCCGGTTCCAGCCTCGACACCGGCGGCCAGACCACCGCCGGGCCCCTCACCATCGGTCTCATGTGGCCCGCCTCCGGCCCGTACGCGGCCATCGGCAAGGACCAGGCCGCCGGCTGGCAGCTCTACCTCGACACCCACGGCGGCAGGCTCGGCGGCCGCACCGTCACCACCGTCACCGCCGACGAGGGCGCCAACCAGGCCAGCGCCCTCACCGCCGCCAAGAAACTCCTCGACGCCGACCGCGCCACCGTCATCGTCGGCACCGCCAGCGCCGACGCCGCGGCAGCCGTCGCCACCCCCGCGACCGCCAAGAAGGTGCCATTCATCGGTACGGGCGGACGGCCCTCCACCCTCACCGACATCAGCTACACCTGGCACACCTCCTGGCTGTCCCGGGAGATGGGCCAAGCCGTCGCCGCCCACCTGAAGAACACCGTCGACGGCCCGGTCTACGTCATCGGCCCCGACTACCAGGGCGGTTACGACCAGCTCGGCGGCTTCACCGACGCCTTCCAGCAGGCCGGCGGCGAACTCGCCAACCCCGGCGGCAAGACCACCTGGACGCCGTGGCCCGGCACCACCAACTTCCTGCCCTACCTCAACAAGGTCAAGGACTCCGGCGCCAAAGCCGTCTACACCTTCTACGCCGGCACCGCCGCCGTCGACTTCGTCAAACAGTACGAACAGTCCGGCCTCACCATCCCGCTCTACGGCGCCGGATTCCTCACCGAAGGAGCCGTCCTCGGCGCGCAGAAGGAAGCCGCCGACGGGGTGTACACGGTCATGAACTACGCCCCGAACCTGGACAACCCGGCCAACCGCACGTTCGCGCCCGCCTACCAGGACAAGGCCGGGGCGCCGCCCAACATCTACAGCGTCACCGGCTGGGACGCCGCCCTGCTGCTCGACAAGGCCATCGCCGCCGCCGGCGACAACCCCACCGGCGAATCCATCAACAACGCCATCGCCGCCCTCGGCACCGTCGACAGCCCGCGCGGCGAATGGCGCTTCGGCAGCCAGCACTCGCCCAACCAGGCCTACTACCTGCGCCAGGTGCGCAACGACGGGCGTACCCAGGCCAACGTCGTCACCCAGACCCTGACCACGCTGACCAACTGAGGGGACCGTCGATGGCCGACAGCTATCTGTTCGACAACGCCACCGCCGAGGCCGCCCGCCAGGTGCGGCTACTGGCCCGCATCCTCGACGATCACAGCCGCGACGTGCTCCGCGGCATCGGCCCCAAACCCGGCTGGCAATGCCTCGACCTGGGCGCCGGCGCCGGCTCGGTGGCCACCTTCCTGGCCGGCCAGGTCGCTCCCGGCGGCCGCGTCGTCGCCCTCGACAGCGACCCCCGCCACCTCGCCGGACACGACCAGATCACGGTACGCCAGGGCGACGTCACCACCGCCGACCTCGGCACCGAGGAGTACGACCTGATCCACGCCCGGCTCCTCTTCATGCACCTGCCGCAGCGCGAGGAACTGCTGGTACGGGCGGTGGCCGCCCTCAAGCCCGGCGGCCACCTGGTCGTCTCCGACTGGGACTGCACCCGGCCCGAAGACATGCTGCTCACCGCGACACCGGAGGTCGCCGACGCGTTCCTCGCCTTCCAGCGCACGATCATCGGCCTCGGCGCGGCCCGCGGCATGGACCCGGCGTGGGCGCGGCGGCTGCCGGCCGCCATGCGAACCGCCGGCCTGCGTGTCTCCGCGGTCGTCCACAACCGGTACTGGACCGGCGGCGAACCCGGCATGCAACTGCACGCCTGCAACAGCCGCCAACTGGAGCCCGCACTGCTGTCCGGCATGACCCCCACCCAGCTGCGGGCGCTGCGCGACGGGATGGAGGATCCGGCGGTCGGCGGCTACACGTACCCGATGCACACCTGCGTCGGCGTCCGGGCCGGCTGAGACGGTGGCGACCTACACGGCGACCGCGGTGGACGGGGTGGCCTACGGCCTGCTCCTGTTCACCGTGGCCGCCGGGCTCTCCCTCGTCTTCGGCGTGATGAACGTCCTCAACCTGGCCCACGGCACCCTCTACCTGGCCGGCGCCTACCTGGCCTCGTCCCTCCCCGGCTCCCCGGGCGGCGGTGGCCTGGTCACGCTGGGCCTGGCGGTGCTTCTCGGCATGCTGCTCGGGGCGGCCGGCGGCGGCCTGCTCGCGGTGGCGCTGCGACCGCTGCGGGCCGGCGCCGACCACCTCGACCAGGCACTGGCCACACTGGGGATCGCCTTCGTGGGATCGTGGGCGTTCACCGAGATGTTCGGTGCCGCGCCACTGCCCGCCGAGCCACCCGCCGTCCTCGACGGGAACATCACGATCGCCGGGCACGGCTATCCGGTGTACCGGCTGCTGTTCATCGCCGTCGCCGGGCTCCTCGCGATGGCCCTTCACCTGATCGTCCGGCGTACCCACGCCGGGATGCTCCTGCGCGCCACCGTCAGCGACCCGGCGATGGCCGCCGCCACCGGCATCCGGGTCACCCGGGTACGCACCGCCGCCCTGGCCGCGGGCGGGGCGATCACCACCCTGGCCGGTGTCCTCGGCGCGCCCCTGCTCGGCCCGGCCCCCGGCGTGGACGTGCAGGTGCTGGTCCTGTCGCTGGTGGTGGTCGTCCTCGGCGGCGCCGGCTCGGTCCCGCACACGCTGGCCGCCGCGCTGCTGGTCGGCCAGGTCCAGACGGTCGGCGTGATAGCCGCGCCCACTCTGGCCGCGTTCCTCCTGTTCGGTCTGGTCCTGGCCGTCCTGGTGGTCCGGGGCCGCTCCAGCGCATCGGTGGCCGTGCACGCATGAACCCGACGCCACCCGATCGGCCCTCGGCCGTACCCGCCGGCCGGCATACCGACCCGGTCGATGCCGACCGGGCTCGTCTCGCCCCGGCCCACGCGGACTCCGCCCGTATCGAGCTGGTCCGCATCGAGCAGCCCCATATCGGCGCGGCCTCGGTTGACGCGGTGCCTCTTGAAGCGGCGGCCGTTGAGACAGCGCGTGTTGACGCGGTGCCCCTTGACGCGGCGTCCGTCCAAACAGTGCCGGTTGACGCAGCGTCCGGCGACGCGGCGGCAGTTGACATGGCACCGGTTGACGCGGCGCCGCGGTCACGTCGACCGCGTGTCTCGTGGCGGCTCGGGTGGCCGCTGTCGTTCGCCGCGGCCGCGGCCCTCCCCGCGGTGGCCGGCGCGTACCCGGTCGGGATAGCCGCCCACGCGCTGGTTCTCGGCTTGCTGGCGATGAGCGCTCAGCTGCTGGTGGCCGTCGCCGGCCTCCCGGCGTTCGGGCAGCCCGCCTACTTCGGCATGGGCGCCTACACGGCGGCCCTGCTCAGCCGGGCCGGGCATCAGCAGGCGCCGGTTCTCCTGGTCGTCGCCGCCCTCGCCGGGGGCGCCGCCGCGGCGATCACCGCGCCCATGCTCTTGCGCACCCGCGGAACCGCGTTCCTGATGGCGACCTTCGCCGTGCAGTCGCTGACAGCGACCGCCGCGATCCGGTGGACCACCGTCACCGGCGGTGACGAGGGCCTGCACACGCCTCCGGCGCTGCCCTGGCCCGGTGGCACACCGCTCACCGCACCCGCCTACGTGTACTGGTACGCCCTCGCCGTGGTCGTCCTCAGCTACGCCGGGATCGTCGTGTTCCTCCGCTCCCGTTCGGCCCTGACCCTGCGCGGGATCGCCGGCCACGAGCCGCGGATGACCGCCCTCGGCCACCGGGTCACGGGGGCCCTGACCGTCGGCTACACGATCGCCGGGGTGCTGGCCGGCCTGGCCGGTGGCCTGCTGATCATCGTCAACCGATACGTCTCCCCGGCCGACATCGGCTTCGAAGCCGCCGCCCTCACGCTGCTGGCCGCCGCGATCGGCGCGGGCACGATGCTCGGCGCGATGGGCGGCGCCGCCCTCGTCGTGGCGGTCCGCGACGGAGCCGGCATCGGCACCGGCGGACTGAGCCCGCTGCTGCTCGGCCTGCTCTTCCTCGCCGTCGCCTATCTGCGGCCGTTGGCTGTCCGGGGTTCCCGGCCGTTCCTGACACGGGCGAGGCGGGGAGCCCGGTGAGCGTGCCGGCTCTGTCAGCGTTCGTGGGTGTGCCGTTTCCGCCTGTTCGTGGCCTGCTCCGAACGACGGGTTCGGTGAGCCTGCCGCCCGTGGGCTGTCCGGGTTCCCGGCCGTTCGCCACGTGGACTCGGGGGCGTCCGGTGAGCGTGCCGCGCGTCGCCGCCTCTCGGTGGCCGTCGGCTCCTCGGACTCTCCGGCCGATCGCCGCGCGGGCGGCCCGATGAGACCGGCGCTGCGGGCGCACGATCTGGTCGGCCGCTACGGGGCGGTGACCGCCGTCGACGATGTCACCCTGACCGTGACGCCCGGCAGCCGGCACGCGCTGATCGGCCCGAACGGCGCCGGGAAGAGCACCCTGCTCAGCCTGATCGCCGGAAGCCTCACCCCGCACCGGGGGCGGATCGTTCACGACGGCGCCGACATCACCCGGCTCGGGCAGGCGGCGCGGGCGCGGCGGGGGATCGGGCGGACCTTCCAGCATCCGGGGATCGTCGAGCGGCTGACCGTCGCCGAGAACGTCGTCCTGGCCGTACCGGTCCGCCGGGGCGCCCGGGAACGCGCCGTCGACGCCCTCGACCGGGTCGGGCTCGCCGACGCCGCGGGGGAGACGGCCGGGAACCTGCCCTACGGCCGGAGGCGGCTCGTCGAGATCGCCATGCTGCTGGCCGGCTCCGCGCGCCTGCTGTTGCTCGACGAGCCGTGCGCCGGTCTCGGCCCGGCCGACATCGAGCGGCTCAGCGAGGTGCTGCGCGGGCTGCCGCCGCGGATGACGCTCCTGCTGGTCGACCACCACCTGGACCTGATCTGGCGGCTCGCGGACACGGTCACCGTTCTGCACCGGGGCCGCCATCTGTGCACGGGCACCCCGGACGAGGTTCGCGCCCACCCGGGCGCGCGTCAGGCGTACCTCGAATCAGGTCCGCTCGCCACCGGGAAGCCGGACGCGCCCCACCGGGCCGGGCCTGCCCACCGGCTCGCGTCCTCGATTGCCGGGCTCGCGCCGAACGCAGAGGCCGCGGCCCGTGGACAGGCCGCGCCGATCGGGGAGGCCGCGCCGAGCGGGAAGGTCGCATCGATCGGGGAGGCCGCGCCGATCGGGGAGGCCGCGCCGAGCGGGGAGGCCGCGCCGGCCGGGAAGCTCGCATCGATCGGGGAGGGCGCCTCGCGCCGGCAGGCCGCGCCGGGCGGTGAGGTCGCGCCGGACGGCCCGGCAGCGCCCGCTGCCGAGCCCATGCTGACCGTGATCGCCCTCCGTGCCGGCTATCAGGGCGCCCCGGTGATCGACGGCCTCGACCTGACGGTACCGGCCGGGACGATTCACGCGCTGCTGGGCCGCAACGGCGCCGGGAAGACGACCCTGCTCAACGCGCTGGGCGGCCTGCTGACCCCGGCCCCGCCTTCCGAGATCCGGGTGAACGGGCGCCCGCATCGGCGCGGCATCGCGCTGGTCCCGCAGGGGCGCCGCCTGTTCGCCCAGTTGACGGTGGCCGAGCATCTGGCGCTGGCGGCCCGTGGCCGGCCGTCGCACGTGACCGAGCGGGTGCTGACGCTTCTGCCGAGCCTCCGCGAGCTGTGGAGACGCCGCCCGGCTCAGTTGTCCGGCGGCCAGCAGCAGATGCTCGCCCTGGCCCGCGCACTGCTCACCGAGCCGCGGGTGCTGCTGTTGGACGAGCCGAGCGAGGGACTGGCCCCCGCCGTGATCGCCCAGTTCGCCGACGCGCTGACGGGGATCGCGAGGGACGGCGTCGCGGTCCTGCTGGCCGAGCAGAACGTCCGTTTCGCCCGCGCGGTCGCCGATCACCTGACCGTCCTCGACCGCGGCCGCGTCGCCCTGACCAGCGCCAACCCGCCCAGCGCCGGGGCCGGCGGCGAGCTGAACCGGCTGCTCGGCATCGGCGGTGGACGCGAAAGCGCCGGGTGACCCCGGAGGGGACCACCCGGCGCCTTCTCTCTGGCGGAGAGTGAAGCCTTACGGTTCGCCGACGGGCTCGGAGAGCTTCGTCCGGTTGACCGCCTCCCAATCGGTGGCCGGCCGGGACGGCGGGGGAGGCACCTGGACCGCACCCGCGGCGGGGCGGCCGGGCCACCAGAACCGGTCGCCGGTGAGGGTGGCCAGAGCCGGGACCAGGACGGTACGCACGAGCAGAGTGTCCAGCAGCACCCCGATGCCGACGATGATCCCGATCTGGGTGAGCGTGACCACCGGCAGCACTCCGAGGACCGCGAACACCGCGGCCAGCAGGATGCCGGCGCTGGTGATGACGGCGCCGGTGACCGCGAGGGCGTGCACCATGCCGTCCTTGGTGCCGCGGGTGGCCGCCTCCTCCTTGGCCCGGGTGACCAGGAAGATGTTGTAGTCGACGCCGAGCGCGACCAGGAACAGGAACGAGAACAGCGGCACCGAGTTGTCCAGGGCCGGATAGTCGAACACGTTCCGGAACAGCCACGATCCGGCGCCGAGCGAGGCCACGAAGCTGATCACCACGGTGATCATCAGCAGGATCGGGGCGACCAGGGCGCGCAGCAGGGCGACCAGGACCAGGAACACCACCGCCAGGATCACCGGGACGATGACGGCCAGGTCGCGGCGTGCGGCGTCGCGGGTGTCGAGCGCGGTCGCCACGGTGCCGCCGACCAGCGCTTCGCCGTCGAGGTTGTCCCGCAGGTCACGGATGGTCTCGAAGGCCTCCGCGGTGTCGGGGGCGGCCTCCAGCACGGCGCTGATGCTGACCCGGGTGGCGGTCTCCTCGGCGACCCGGGCCTGGGCGACGCCGGGCGTGGCGGAGACGGTGGCCAGGACCTCCTGCGCCTTGGCCGGTTCGGTGAGCACCACGGCGGGTCCGGCGGCGCCGGCCGGGAAGTACCTGCTGAGCGTTTCGAGACCCTGCACCGACTCGGCCTCGACCCGGAACTGCTCGGCCTGTGACAGGCCCACCTTGGTGCCGAGGCCGCCGAGCGACAGCAGCCCGAGCACGACCATCGACACGACGGTCACGGCGACCGGGCGGCGCACCACGGTCCGGCCGACCTTGGCCCACATGCCCTTGCCGTCCTCCGGGCCGGTCTTGCCGACCCGCGGGATGAACGGCCAGAACAGGCCGCGGCCGCAGACGACGAGCGCGGCCGGCAGCACGACCAGGGCGAACACCGCGGCGATGGCGACACCGGCGGCCGACGTGATGCCCAGTGCCGTGTTGCTCTTCAAGCTGGCGAGAACGAGCGTGAGCAGGGCCAGGATGACGGTGCCGGCGCTCGCGGCGATGGCCGGGCCGGCCCCGCGCAGCGCCTTGCCCATGGCCTCGAACCGGTTCTCGTACTTGTGCAGCTCCTCCCGGTACCGGGAGATCAGCAGCAGCGCGTAGTCGGTGCCGGCGCCGAAGACCAGCACCGTGACGATGCCGGTGGTGGACCCGTTGACGGCCAGGTCGGTGTGCTGCGACAGCAGGGCCACGACCTTGGCGGCGAGCTGGTCGGCGAACCCGACGACGAACAGCGGGACGATCCACAGGATCGGGCTGCGGTACGTGACGAGCAGCAGGATCGTGACCACCACGACGGTGACGATCAGCAGTTTGGTGTTGGCGCCGCTGAAGCTGTTCGACAGGTCGGCGCTGAAGCCGGCTCCACCGGTGACCTGCGCGGTCACTCCGGGCGGCAGGTCGGTGGAAGCCTTCTCGCGGAGCTGCTTCACCGCTTCGATGGTGGCGTCGCTGTCACCGGTGGCCGCGAGCGGCACGGTGATCAGAGCGGCCTTGCGGTCCTCGGACAGGATCGGCCGGCCCAGCTCCTGAAAGCCGGCCAGGTCGGTGTCGGTGAGTGCCTCGCCGCCCTTGGCGACCACGATCAGCGCCGGGTTGGTGCGTCCCGACGGCAGCTCCTTCTGCAGCTGGGCGACCTTCGTCGACTCGGCCGAGGACGGCAGCGAGGAGGCCGGATCGTTGTCCGTCTCCGTGGAGCCCGCGAAGCCGAAGACAAGCCCGCCGAGTAGCAGGGCCAGCAGGAGCGTCGCCCATGCCCTTCTCATTGAAAGCCTCCAAGAACGAGAATCTTTATAATCGAGATTGTTCACGACTGAGGCGGGATCTGCAACACTTACCCCCGTGGAAGGCAACGAGACCGCGGAACGGCAGCGGTTACGCAGGCAGCTCGTCGACCTGTTGAACACCTACAGCAGCGAGGCGAATCACATCGGGCACGCCTTCGCACATCTGCACCGGCTCAACGCGACAGACCTGCACGCGCTGCTCGCCGTCATGCACGCGGAACGCAGCGGCAGCCCCCTCACCCCCGGCAAACTCGGCGAGGCCATCGGCCTCACCTCCGGCGCCACGACCGCCCTCATCGACCGTCTCGAACGCGGCGGCCACCTGCACCGAACCCGGGAGAGCGCCGACCGCCGGGTGGTACACCTCCGCTACGCCGACGCCGGCATGGCCCTCGCCATGTCGTTCTTCGCACCGCTCGCGCCCCGCACCGACGAGGTGATGGCCCAGTTCGGCGTCGGCGAACTCCAGGTCATCGAGAAATTCCTGCACGGCATGATCGCCGCACTCATCTCCTACCGCGACGAGCTGCGCAACCACTAGATCAAACCCTTTTACGGTACGCACGACGCGCGCCACCCGTGGACGACCCGCGAGCCTTCGCCCGGCCCGGCCCGTGCCGCGCCCGCCGGGCTGAGATCGGTGGGTGCGCTCACCGCGTACCGAAAAGGGATTTTGCAACGCGGCCGCACCAGACGATAGCCGTGAGTGACCCGCGGCGCTGCCGATCGAAGCGGCGTGCGAACCGAGCCCCTACTGGCCGAGGCCGACGCCCTGCTCGCCCGCGGCCGCCCCCACCAGGTCGAACGGCTGCTCGCCCCCTTCGTCGGGCGGGAGCCGGAGAACGTCGGCGCCTGGCAGCGGATGACCCGGGCCCGCCTCGACCTCGGCGACATCGCCGGCGCGCTGCTGGCCGCGGAGGCCGCCTGGCGTCTGGACCCCTACGGCACCGAGTCGCTGTTCTGGCTGAGCGCCGCCCGCTCACAAGCCGGCGACCACGCCGAGGCGATCGCCGCCGCGGCCGCCGCCTGCCGGGAGGACCCCGGCAACCCCCGCCTGCACACCCGGCTGGCCCGCGCGCAACTCGCCGCCGGCCTGCCCACCGACGCCGCCGAAGGTCTGCGCTACGTCGTCGACCTGGCCGGCTACGACGCCGACCTGCAGGTCACCTTCGGTCAGGCGCTGTTCGCGATCGGCCGGCCGCTGACCGCCCGAGAGGCACTCGGGCGGGCCCTGGCGATCGACTTCGGGCACGCCGGCGCACGGGCCGCGCTGAAGGCCTTCGAGAAGGCCATGAGCACGGCGGTCGACGCCGCTTCGCTCGCCCTGGCCGCCGACGAGTTCGCCGATTCGCTGCGCATCCACCCCGGCCGACCCGGCACCCGCCGTGCCGCGGGCCGCGACGCCGTGACGCATGTCGCGCGGGTGTCGCTGGCATGGTTCCTGGCCGGGATCGCCGGCCTCGGCACCCTCGAGGCGATCGGCCTGCTGACCGCCCCGCCCAGCCTCTACCTCACCCTGATCTGCGCCGCCGGGGTCGCCGGCTGCGTCTCCGCGGTGGCCCGTCCGCCGGCGGACGGGCCCGCGTGAGACAGCGGCTCTTCCATCGGAACTCGGACTCGGACCCGGACCCGGGCTCGGACCCGGACCCGGGCTCGGACCCGGACCCGGGCTCGGACCCGGACCCGGGCTCGGACCCGGGCTCGGGCTCGGACTCGGACTCGGACTCGGACTCGGGGTGAAGTGGCTGCTCTCAGCGGGCGTCGCGCAGCAGTTGCAGGATCCGGGCCAACTCGGTGCGGTCGGCCGGGTCCAGGCCGGCGAACAGGCGCTCGCCCTCGCTGGCCCGTGCCTCGCGGATGGCGGCGGCCGTGGCGGCGCCGGCCGGGGTGAGCGCCACCAGTGTGGCCCGGCGGTCGGTCGGGTCGGGTTTGCGCTCGACCAGGCCTCGATGTTGCAGGTCGTCGACCACCTCGGTGGCCGAGCGGGGGGCGATGTGCAGCCGCTCGGCCAGCACGCTGAGCCTGATCTCGCCGTCGGAGGTGAGCACGCTCAGCGCCCGCGACTGCGACGGCGAGACGTGCCACGGCTCCAGGGTGATGCGGGTCCGCTCACGCAGGCGCCGGGTCACCGCCCAGAACGATTCCAGCAGGCTGTCGTCCTCCACCGGAACAAAATAGCAGTGACTACCGTTGTTCCCTCATGTTGAGGTAACCTCAGTTTACTGCAGTCCCCGGTTGAGAGAGGCTTCATTTGCCCAAGGAACGTCCCCGGAAACCCACCGCCGAGGAGAAGGCGCAGGCCCGCGCGGTCTCCTTGCGCCGCATCGGCGCCCTGTTCATCGGCCACCGCCGCCACCTCGCGGTCGTCGTGGCCGTCATCGTCCTGTCGTCCGTCATCTCGATGGGCTCGCCGTTCCTGCTGCGCGAGGTCATCGACGTCGCCCTCCCGCAGTCCGACCTGCGCCTACTGACGCTGCTGGTCGCCGGCATGGTCGGCATCGCCGCGGCCACGTCCGCGCTCGGCGTCGTGCAGACGTGGATCTCCACGACCGTCGGCCAGCGTGTCATGCACCGGCTGCGCACCGACGTCTTCGCCCACCTGCAACGTCAGTCGGTCGGCTTCTTCACCCGCACCCGCACCGGCGAGGTGCAGTCCCGCATCACCAACGACATCGGCGGCATGCAGCAGGTGGTCACCTCCACCGCCACGTCCGTCGCGGCCAACCTCACCACGGTGATCGCCACCCTGGTCGCGATGGCCGCCCTCTCCTGGCAGCTCACCCTCGTGTCGCTGGTCGCGCTGCCCCCGGCGATCTACTGGACCCGGCGGGTCGCCCGCATGCGGCAGAAGATCACCGCCCAGCGGCAGCGCGAGCTCGCCGACCTCAACGTGATCATCGACGAGGGCCTGTCCATCAGCGGCGTCCAGCTGGCCAAGACGATGGGCGCCGGCGGCGCGCTGACCGAGCGGTTCACCGCCTCCTCGGCCCGCCTCATCGATCTGGAGCTGCGTTCCGAGCTGGCCGGCCGCTGGCGGATGGCCACGATGAACGTGGTGTTCGCCGTCATCCCCGCGATCATCTACCTGGCGGCCGGCCTGCCGTTCGCCGCCGGCGCCATGAGCATCGGCACCCTGGTCGCGTTCACCGGCCTGCAGGCGGGCCTGTTCCGGCCGCTGATGAGCCTGCTCGACGTCGGGGTCACCCTCACCGCGTCGCTCGCGCTGTTCCAGCGCATCTTCGAGTACCTCGACCTGCCGGTCGACATCAAGGAGCCGGCGTCGCCCGTGCGGCTGCCCACCGTCCGCGGTCATCTGCGCTTCGAGAACGTCACTTTCGCCTACGACGGGGGCGCCACCGCCGCGCTGGCCGGCGTGAGCCTCGACGTCCCCGCGGGCAGCTCCCTGGCCCTGGTCGGCGAGACCGGCTCCGGCAAGAGCACCATCGCCGCCCTGATCGCCCGGCTGCACGACCCGACCTCCGGCCGGGTCACCATCGACGGCGTCGACGTGCGCGACCTGGCCCTCGACGACCTCGCCGCCATCGTCGGCGTGGTCAGCCAGGAGACGTATCTGCTGCACACGACGATCCGGGAGAACCTGCGCTACGCGAAGCCCGACGCCACCGACGCCGAGATCGAGCGTGCCGCCCGTGCCGCCCAGATCCACGACCTGATCGCCGCCCTCCCTGACGGCTACGACACGATGGTCGGCTCCCGCGGCCACCGCTTCTCCGGCGGCGAGAAACAGCGCATCGCCATCGCCCGCACCCTGCTGCGCGACCCCCGCATCCTGGTCCTCGACGAGGCGACGAGCGCCCTCGACAACGAAACCGAGCGCGCCGTCCAACAGGCTTTCGACACCCTGTCCCGGGGCCGCACCACAGTCACCATCGCCCACCGCCTGTCGACGATCCGCGACGCCGACCAGATCGCCGTCATCGACCACGGCCGCATCCTGGAGTCCGGCACCCACGACACGCTCCTGCAGGCCGAGGGCCGCTACTGGACCCTGGCCCGCTGAGCCTTCGCCGGTTGGTCTGTCGGTCGCCGACGCACCTGCTCATTCATGACAGGCTCTTGTAGGCGGAGGGCCGCTACTGGGCCCTGGTTCGCTGAGCCTTCGCCGGTTGGTCTGTCGGTCGCCGACGCACCTGCTCATTCATGACAGGCTCTTGTAGGCGGAGGGCCGCTACTGGC
>NZ_JBFAMR010000065.1:0-49592 GCF_040656595.1 Actinoplanes sp. NPDC049802 | reverse complement strand
GAGATCGAGATCTCGGTGATGGGCAAGACCGAGGACCGCGACAGGATGTACGAGCTGGGCGCCCGCCTATTCACGATCCACACCGGCGGCCCGACTCCCGACCTAACCGAGCTACGCGAATTTCTGGCCTGGCGCGACAAGCTGAACGCATAGCATCGCGGCGATGGGTTATCACTAGATCGATAATGGCCCCTCGCAGATATGCCTACTCCTGTTCGCAAGTGTCATGACGATTCACACCAAAGGCGCTGCTCTCTAGACCGAGATCCTCAAGGAGTCTTGTCACGCTCGGGAGCACCCGGCTCCACCTATGCAGGCCGAATCGCGCCGCCCGCTCCCCGGAAGAACTCACGTCCGCTGCTGGCACTGCAACGACGTCGCACTTGGATGCTCGGGTTCACAGCGCGATCAGGATGGCTTGCAGAGCTGCCGCACCGGCTCTCGCATAGCCCGCATATGGAGGCGGGCACCAGCGGACACGCAGGGCTCATCGGCCACTTTCTACCCACCAGCCTGTCGCGGGGGGCCACCTCAACGTCTTGATCAAGGCGACAAACGGGGTGCGCCTTCAGCGCATCGGCAAAAATGTCGCAGAGTGGGTTCACAATCAGCGGACATCCTTCCGTTAACGGGTACCGACCGGCAGGGTGGCAGCAAACAAGCACGGCGCGGGGGTGGTCTTACGGGCACGGCAGGCGCACGGGAACGGCAGCTACAGGCGTTACTTGCCGAAAGCGGCCCCTGCGACGGCGATCGGTTGCTGGCTATCGCCCGCGTGCTGTGGCCGAACATCACCGCAATCCGGTTGCGGGCCCTCACCGGCAAGGCCCTTGCCTCCGGGTTGATCCGTGACGACGATGGCCTGCTGTCCGCCGTGATCACCGACCCGAAATCCGATTCGGCCAGGCCCGGCGAGAGCCGGCGGCCGGGCCCGCTGCGGGCCGTAATTGTCGACGTCGAGTCGGTGGTCTACGTCGACGCCGATCATCCGCACGGTGATCGGCGGATCTACCAGCTCGGCGCGGTGCGCCTCTCCGCCGATACCGAATGGGTGGCCGACCGGCCGCGGTTCGACGCCTGGCTGCGGTTGCCGGACGCCAACTGGGAGCACCGGTTGCGCTCCGCCAACGTCCGCGAGCGGTACACCGCCGCGGCGGGCGACCCCGGACAAGCACTCACCGAGCTGCGCGACTACCTGGCCAACGCGGACGTGCTGATCGCCTATAACGGCGTCGGCGCCGACTTCCCAATGCTCGACGAGGCCGCCGACCGGGCCGGGCAGCCCCGGTTCGGCGGCCTCCGGCGCGTCGACGCGCTGTACTTGGCGTACGCGGTGTGGCCGCACGCCACCTCGCACCGTCTCGCCGAGCTAGCGGCCGACATCGGCGTGCCGGCCGAGGGACTGAGTTGGCATGATGCGGCCGACGACGCGGAACTGACCAGCCGGCTACTGCTGCAGGCCGCCACCGTCATGGCCAGTTGGGACCCGGACCTGCGGGCCCTAGTCCAGGCCGCTGGCACTGGGTCACCCGGCTGGGAGTTGCTGGCCTCGCTGCTGCCCGTCGGTACCCCGCCACCGGCCGTGCCGGACGACGCGCTGGTGGCGCAAACCCTCGCCGACGTGCTGGCCGCGGTGGACACCGGCGGCGGATTCCAGCCGGTTCGGCGCGGTCTGCCGGCCGCGACCGTACAGGTTCCGTTGTCGATCCGTGACGACGCGGGCGGTGTCGACCCGCATGCGCTGGCCGAAGCGGCCGCTCACGGCGCAGTCGAGCGCCGCCCGGCACAGCAGGACATGGCCCGGCTGCTCACCCGGCAGCTCGCCGCAGGACGCGATGTGTTGTGCGAGGCGCCGACCGGCACAGGAAAAAGCTTCGCGGTGCTCGCCGCCGCACTGCACTGGCTCGACGGCGATCCACGCCGCCGGGCGGTGATCGCCACCTATACCAAGGCGCTGCAGAGCCAGCTGGCCGGTGACATCGACCGGCTCGCCGATGTCGTGCCCGGGCTGCTCGCCGCGACGGACCTGGTCAAGGGCGCCACCAATAGGCTGTCGCTGCGGTCGCTGGTCACCGCACTGACGGACGCCGCACAGGCGGCCACGAGCCGCAGGCCCAGCCGGCGGGGCTCGACCCGGGCTGGATTCAGCGAGCATCCCGGCTTCCGTGAGGTGCTGATCTACCTGGTGCGGCGGCTGGTCACCGCAACGACCGCGCCGCAGAGTTGGCTCGCCCGCAGTACCGACCCCGTCGACATGCCGATCTTCCTCGGCGAGTACGTCCAGGGCATGTGGGGACCGCTGCTTGGGGTGTGGCTGCGCGGTGTCAGCCAAGACGCCGATGACTATCCCCTGGGCTCGGCAACACCGTTGACCGAAATGACCGATAGCGTCGGCGAGGCCCTGGCTGGACATCGGCTCGTGATCGCCAACCACGCGTTGCTGATGAGCCGCGCCGACGTGTTCACCGACGACACGCTACTGGTAGTCGATGAGGCGCACGCGCTCGAGCAGGCCGCCACCGGCGCGGCTAGCGCTGAGATCGAGTATCGGCTTGTTGAGAACATGGCCGCCGACCTGCGCCGCTGGGCCAACGAGAACTCCGGACCGCCGGGCCTGACCACGCTGGTCCGGGAATTGGAGGAACAGCTGGACACCGAGGTGCTGCCTAAGGCGGCACAGGCGGTGTTCGACCGGGCCGGCGGTGCTCCAGGCGCCCGGTCGGCGACCCTGGCCAGCCCGTTCGGCGGGCTCGGCGGTGACGCCCCCGCCCGGCAGATGCTCACACGTCTCGACGCGCTCGCCCGGCTGGCCAGTGCGATCCACAGCCGACTGGCCGGCTACCTGAACACGCAGGAGGCTCGCGGCTGGCCGTGGTGGGACCGTGAACGTCTCCGGTCCCTCGCCTCCCGGATCGCCGCCCTAGCCGACGCGGCCGGCCAAATCGTCAGCGACGCCCGCGATGTCCTTGACCCCAACGCCAGGCAGCAGGACGGTGGCGGCGTCGCGCCGGACGCCGAGAACCGTGGTGAGGACGACGGGGCCGGTAGTGAGCTCGACGGCGGCAGCAGTGCCGCCGCCGAGGAGTTGAGCGATCCGGTGAGCGCCGAAGAGGAAGACCTAGCCGACGACGAGGCCGTCAGGCCGCAGGTGGTCGCTCCCGAGGCGCCGGACTTCTCCAACCGAGTGGTGTACGCGATCGAACACGACCTCAGCGGACTCACCGAGTCAGCCCGCCGGTACGCGTTCACCGCCGCATCCGCCCCCATCGAGCTGGCACGGGAGCCACAGTGGCAGGCCGCCCGCGCCCGTTTCGCCCACGTCTTCTACGTGTCCGCGACCCTGCGGATCGCCGATGGGTGGGACTACATCCGTGGCCGACTCGGGCTCGGCACCGAGGTCGACGCGGTCGCCCTTAATGGTCCTTTTGACCTGGCTACCCAGGCCAGGCTGGTCTGCTTCAGCGACTTCCCCAGCTGGGCGGAGCAGGAAAACGGTGCAGTTCGCACCGTCGCCCATCAGCTCGCCGGCTATGCCCGTGAGATCGTCCGGCCGGCGGCGCCGGACGACAACGCACTGCGTGATCATTACGATCCCGGCGGCCAGGGCTGGACCGGTGGAGCGCTGGTGCTGACCACCGCCACCCGCGCCGCAGCGGCGATCACCGACCGGCTGCAGCGTGAACTGCCGACCGCCGCGCCGGGGGTGCCGATCGCAGCAGCGCCGCTGCTCGGTAACGCCCGCGCGGCGCGGATGTTCACCGGCACCGGTGGGTTCTGCGTCGCCACCCGGGGCATGTGGCAGGGCGTCGACTTTCCCGCCGACAGGCTGTCCCTAGTGTGGATCAACAAGTTGCCGTTCGCGCCTTTCGCCGACCCCGTGGTCGCCGCCCGCCGCGCCGCGGTGGCCCGCCGCGCCGCCGACGCCGGGCACCCGGACCCGGACCGCGTCGCCACGGAGGACTACTACCTGCCGCTAGCGGCGATGGACCTGCGGCAGGCCGTCGGCCGACTCATCCGGTCGCGCCGACACCGCGGGGTGATCGTGATTAGCGACCGTAAGCTCGCAGGCCGGACTGCGCTACGCCGCAGCTACCGCAAGGTCTTTCTCGAGTCTCTCGATCAGGGCCTGTTGATCGCCGATCCGGGCACCGGCGAGCCGGCCGGCGGCAACGTGACCACGATGGCCGACGGCTGGGAACGAATCTGGCGGTTCCTGGCCGACGCCGGGCGGCTGGGCCCGGAGCGGGCCGGGCAGCTTTGTGATCCGGCAGCGCTGGAGGAGCACACGCTGCTACCGGCCACCCGCATGATTCGCCGGGCGCGGCTGACCACAGCCGAGGAGGCCGCAGCCCGCGCCGATGGCACCCTCGCCGACCTGCTCGTCGAGCGCTGTGAGCGGATCGCCGGGCACCTGCGGTTCTCCGACGACCCGCTGCCGCTGAAACCGCAACAGCGGCAGGTGATCCGCGCGGTGGCCGAGGACCGTGACGCGCTGGCGTTGCTGCCGACCGGTTTCGGTAAGTCCTACACCTTCCAGCTGCCCGCGCTCGCCCTACCCGGTGTCACTGTGGTGATCTCCCCGTTGATCGCGCTGATGGCCGATCAGGCACTCGAACTCAACGCCAGTATCGGCGGCGCGGTCCGCGCCTTGGTCGGGCCGATGACCGAGTCGAATAGCTGGCGCGGCAAGACGGAGGTCGCCGAGCAGCTAACGGGTGCCGGCAGCCACGACATCGCCCTGGTGTACGTGTCCCCGGAACGGCTCGGCAATCGCCGCTTCCAGGAATGGCTGCGCGCGGCCGCGCAGGCCGGGATCCTGCGCCGGGTCGCCGTCGACGAGGCGCACACGTTCGTGCAGTGGGGCGACGACTTCCGGCCCAGCTTCCGGCGCGCCGCTCAGCTGCTGGCCGAACTTCGCACCCGGTACGGGGTGCGGGTCACCGCCGTAACTGCCACCGCTAACCGCAGCGTCCGCCGCGGGCTGCGCGGCGGCCTGTTCGCCCTGCCGGCAGAACCGGAACCGGGCGAAGAACTGGTGACGGTCGCCGCCGACCCGCTTCGCCCTGAACTGGCGATCTACCGGCGGGCGCTGGCCAAAGCCGGCCCCAACGCGGTCGCCGGGCTCACCGAAGCCGTGACCGCCGCCTGTGATGATCATGCGATCTTCTACTGCCTGACCGTCAAAGAGGTTGACGCCCTGTACGCGCACCTGCGGGAATTCGCCGGGGATACCAACCGGCGGGTGCGGCGCTTCCACGGCCGGCTCTCCGAAGCGGAGAAGTCCGCGGTCCTCACCGAGTTCCGAGAGGCCGCGGCCAAGGGCGATGACGGTTTCGCGCCGCTGCTGATCGTCGCGACCAGCGCCTTCGGGCTCGGCGTCAACCGCGGCGACATCCGCTGCGTGTTCGTTGTGTCACCGCCCACCGATCTCGCCGCGCTGTACCAGCAGCTCGGGCGGGCGGGCCGGGACCAGGCTGGCCGCGCGGCCGGAGGCATCACCGCCGCGTCCTACGGTCTTGCACTGGGCACCGGCCGCGGGCTGCGCACCGTCGCGTGGATGGCCGCCCAGGGACTCGGACCGGTGACACTGCGCGCGATCGGGCAGGCCGTGCTGGCCGCCGGCCGCCGCACCGGGGTACTCGACCCGGACCATGTGACCGACGACTGCATCGCCGCTGATCTGGCCGCCGGGCGGCTGTCACGCGACGACGCCCGCAAGACCGCCACCGTGTCGCAGTACCGGTCGGTTGTGATCCGGGCCCTCGCGGTCCTCGCCGACGCCGGGGTGGTCGACGACGGCGGTGACTTCCCGGCCACCGTCATCCTCACCCCGATCGAGGAACCCGCCGAGGTCGGCGAGCACACCCTGGCCGCCACTGCCGCAGCGATCATCGCCCTCGCGGCGGCGTCACCCGGCCGGCACAGGATCACCGAGTTGCACCGGCGGCTCGGCGACGCGGTGCCCGGCTACCGTTTGCTCGCCGACGACCCGGCGCAGACCTGGGCGGTTCTGGCGGCGCTGCACGACCTCGGCGTCACCGACGTGTCGCAAGCCGGCAACAACCGCACGCTGGTCGCGGTGCGGCCCCGGCACGCCGGCGGACCGCTGCCGGAGGATTTCCTGCTGACGATGACAGGCAACCGGGCCCGGCGGCTCGCCGACCTGCGCGAGCTGCGCGACTGGTACGACAGCACCGCGTGCGCCAACGAGGGGTTCGCCGGCTACTTCGCGGTTTCCGCCACCGTGGAACTGCCCGAGGGCACCTGCACGACGACGGCGTGCCGGTGCTCGTCCTGCTGGGCTGCCAGCACGATCGCGGAACCGCAACCGGCACTGCTAACCGCGTTCAACACGCCACGCCCGCGACCGTCAGCACGCCGCGACGCCGAGCCCTACCGGCAGGCACTGCAACGCTATGTGCGGGCCCTGCTATGGGACAACTACCGCGGCCTGACCGCCACAATGATCCACCGGGTACTCCGCGGAGACGAGACGTATCTGTCCGCAGCCACCGGCCGGCGCCGGCCGCTGTGGCCGGGCCTCCTCTACCACCGGCTGCGCGGCGTCGACCCCGGCATCCGGCTCCACCATGTCGAGCAGTCCCTGCAGGCGCTGACCGAACAGGGAAACGTCGTCGCCGACGGCCGGGTCTGGCGGCTGCGCCGGCACGCCGACCGAGACGCCACCCGCGCCGCAGCGCACCAGGCCGCTTCGCCGGGCGCCGGTCAGGCAGCGGCGGTATGACCGCCGCCGTGATTCCGCTGTGGCGGCCGGTCGACGACGAGCCGTTGTTCGTACCGGAACTGCTGCACGGCCCGGACGCCGTCGGCTCCGCACTGCGAGACCGCATCGTCGGCTACCTCGCCCAGGTCGCCGCAGCCCGGCAGGCGCCCCTGCACACCTGCACCGCCTTCAACGCGCTGCATTTTGGCTACGACCTGGAGTATCGCGGCTATCGAGCCGAGGTTCTCGATCCGTCGCTGTTCGTGCCGCTGCGCCCAGCCGACACCGCCCGGCCGCCGCTGCCCGTCGGCACGTTCGTGCGTATCGACCGCGGCGGCGCCCGGGAACTGTGGGCCGAGGTGGTGGCCCGCTGGGGTGCCGACTCGCGGGTCGACGCCGACGGCTGGCTGCCCGCCGCGCTGTCCGGCGCGCCGATGCCCGCGCCGGGCGGCGAACCGGCCGTGGTGAGCGAACGCGTGGTCCTCGACATGGAGGCGTTCGGCGCGCCGCTGACCAGCACCGAACGGGCGGAACTGCACCGGCTGCGCCGCCGCGGCACCCTGCTTGACGCCCGCGGGCATCTCACCGACGACATCACCTACCCACCCGGCAGCCCAGATGCCCGCGACGACCTGGCCGGCTACGCCCGGCATCTGCTGACCGTCGCCCGGCCACTGCTGGTCGGCGGGCCCCTCGGCGGCCTGCTCACCAACCCCGACGACGACCGGCTGCTCAGCGCCGCGGTGCACCAGGCGCTGGCCACAATCGCGGACCTGCTCGATCACGCCGCCGGGCTGCGCCGCTGGCAGCACTATGCCGTAACCCAGGAACCGACCGCCGGTCACGACAGGCTGAGCCCGGCGCCGGAGGTTCTCGACGACATCGTGCGGGACTTGTCGCGCACCGGCCCAGTGCCCCGGCACACCGCGGTCTGGCCACTGGTAGCCGCCCGCATCGGTGAGCATCACGACCCGCTGGAGCTCACCGGGGCCGCGACCGTCATCATCCACCTCAACCTGGCCGTCGCCGACCTGGCCACCGGCGCCGCCCCGACCGGTGGAACGCATCTACGCATCGACGACGCCTGGCAAGCCGGTGGCGTCTGGCGCAGCCAGCGGTTGCCCGTGCCCGCCGAGGTCCTGGCCACCAATCCCCTCGTCCCGCTCGGCCTCGGTCACCACCCGGCGCCGGACTCCGGGGATACCGCGCCACCCGCCGAGAGCGAGCCGGCGCACGGCCCGCTCCTACCTCCCGCCGATGGCCGGCCGGAGCCGGCGGAGAAGGACGAGCAAGCGGCGGAAGAAAGCGACGAACCGGCTGGCCACGACACCGGCAAGGACCACTTCACCGATGTCACCGTGGCCGACAGCCTGCTGGTGTTTACCGTGGCCCTGCGCGAATCGTGCTGGGCTGACGGCGAACTGCCCTTGCCGGCCGCCGCCCACGGGGTGCTAGCCGACGGGACGTTGCTGGTAGAACTGCACCATGACGGCGATGTCCTCGACGACGCCGATCGGTTGCACCACGTGCAGCACACCAGCGATGTGCTGCACGGCATCGCCTGGCCGTGGACGTTCTACACCGGCATCAAACTCACGGTTGCTGCCGCGCGCGGCGCCCGGCGGCTCACCGTCACCACCACGTTGCTCGACGAGCCGCTGCCGTTCGGCGAGGAGTACCGGTGGGACGCCGACACCGCGATGCTTGCCGCGTCCCTCGGCCTGCCGGCCCCCGCCCGGACAACCGCCGCTGGCGACCAGCCGCCGAACCCGGATCCCGACGAGCCCAGCCCAGGTACGCAAGGCTCACGGCTGCGCGGCGTCGAGCAGCTCGACGGGCTGATCATTACCGCGGTGCGCCGGCACGGCACAACAGGAGCCTTTGGGGCGCGCCGGATGACCGGACCGCAGCTGATGGCAGCCCTGTTCGGCCCCGGGCTGACCGATCCGCCACTGCTACGACACATCATCTATACCTGCGAGCGGCTGGCTGCGACCGGCCAGCTGACCCGTGAACCCGGCGCGGGCCGCGCCGATCAGCCCGGCGGCACTGGCCCAGACACCTTCGTCTGGTGGCCGAACGACACCGCCCGGGACCAGGCTCGGCGGCATACCGAGCAGAGCCCCGTGCAGCTGCTGTTGCGCGGCGCGGTCCGCGAGCATTGGGTTCCGCCGTTCGCGCGACGGCTGCCGGACGGCTACCGGGCCAGTGACACCGCCCGCCGCACCTACGCCGCGTGGATCCGCCAGACCCGGGGCCCGGATGCCGACACCGCACTGCCGGACGGCTACACCTTCGTCCGCGGCGGGCCCCGCGGGTCGCTGTCCGACGGCAGCTGGCTGAAGCTGGCCGCCGACGCCGTCGAGGGCCGGACCCTCCCATGAACCATTCCCGTCTCACCGTGGTGCCGCCGGTGATCCGTCCCTCGTTCCCAACCGAAAGCGCAGGTTGACCCGCGATGGCTGCTCCCGGCCCACGCCCCGACCACGACCCCGACGCATGCCTCGACTGCTCTGACCGGCTCGATCCCGGGCTGCTTGCCGACCGGGACGCCGCGATCGAGCAGGTGACCGCCGCGTTGAGCGAGCTCGGCGACCCAGTCGCGGACGTGCTCGAGCGCATGAACGGTGACGAGTTCGCCGGCCTGGTGTGGAGCATGGAGCAGGCGCCGCGGCGGCGACTGTTGCAGAACCTGGGGATTCCCCCAGCGAAGCGGCCTACCCCTGTCGCCGCGGGTCATGGCCTCGCCAAATTGCGAAAGTGGCCCGGGGACGAGCGTGACCACGCCATCCGGCACGCGACCGGTCCCGTCGTCAGGACGATCGTGGAGACTTGGCGACAGCATCGGCATGACGACGATCTTGACGACGCCCTGATCGCCGTGTTGACCGCCAATCCGGAACGGGCCGACAGCATCCGGCTCACTGTGCTCACGCATTTCTGGGGAGCAGACCGGATGACGTTGGCGCTGCGGCTGAGCCTGCAGCACGGCCTCGCGCTGCCGGCCTGGCATGCCGCCGGCCTCGATCGGGTGATCGACGCGTGCCACCGGCTCGAACAGGTGTGGTCCACGGTCGTCGCCGTGCTGCAGCCGGAGTTCAACCCGGAGACCAACCCCGCCCCGACAACTACGCCGAACACTGAGCGGACGGTTGCTGCTGCCGGCGAACCCGATGAGCAGCCACCGGTGTCACCCTCGGACCCGACCGTCGACGAACCCGACGAGGAGACGGTCGGACAGCGCCATCTCCCCGAGCCGAATCAGGCCAGCGCGCCGGCCACCGGGACCCCCGCGGTGGCGCCTGCGCCACCTATGACGCCGGCCGCACGGGGCGAGTCCATAGCGATTGTCGAGGCACCGGCGCTCGGCAAACTCGAGGATGATCCCGCCGTGGCCTTGTCCCTGCACGCCGGCCGCCTGACAAGTTCGCACGAGGCGGCGCTGGAGGCGGCGCGAAAATGCGCCGACACGCTGGCCGCCGCTGGTGTACCCGACAGCCGCCTGGTCGCCGTCATCACCGCGTTCATCGACGTGGCCGGTGAAGCGCATCGACTGTTGGCCGACGTCGCACGGCCGGTGCCGGCTGATGCCGGGTTAGGCGACCTCACCGACGCTTTGCGGCAGGCCGCCGAGGCCAGCAGCCGGCACGGCCAACGCGCCCGGCTCGCCCCCCTCACCGCGGTGCGCGGGCCCGACGACGTCCGCGATCAACTCGACGAGATCTCAGGCTGGGCCGCCGAGCTGGTCGCGGCGCCGACCTGGACCCCCGAGCAGCAGCGTCAGGCCGACGGCCTGCGCACGCTGCTTGACATCATCGACTCCGCAGCGGCCGGTGACATGCAGGCGGCTGCGCAGGCACACATGGCTGCACAGCAGCAGCTGCCCGCGCGTCTGATGCCGGTGACCTACCCGGCCATGTTCGGCAACCTGCTCCTGACCACGGCCGCCCCGGACGATGCCAGCACAGCGACGGCCGGGTCGGCCATGGAGTCCTCGCCCGGCCCCGCGACCCCTGCGGTCAGCACCTCGACGGTAACCGCCGCCGACGAGGACGCCGTCGCAGCGGAATCCGTACCCGACACGGCGCCGGACCCGGTCCCGCCCCTGCCGCGCCGGGCGGACTCCACTCCGCCCGGCGCCACGGTCGCACTCTCCGAGCCCGTCGACACCGCGGGGCTCGCCCCCGACCCGCAGCCACCCGCCACGCTGTCACCGACGCCGACGGAAAGCCAGCCAGCGGCAACGTCGCCGAAAGAGCAGCCGCCTCCGGCCAGTGCTTCGACCGCGGACTGGACGTCCGCGGGCACGGTGACGATGAGCCGAGACCTGATCCGTACGCTGCTCGCCGCCGGCCGGGTCAGCCTCGCCGGACACGCCGCCCGGGCCGCCGGGGACGCCCGTACCGCCGACGCGCTGCATCTGTTCGCGCTCGCCGACGCCACCCGCAGCGAGACCTCCCCGATCGCGATGGCCACGCACGCGGCACTCGAGCAGGCGCAGCGCAGCGGCCCGGCCGGTGACCCACCGGCCCACCTGCTGATGTTCGCGGCGGCACTGCGCGTCAGCCTGGCCGCCGCCGACGCCACCGGCGGTGAGATCGTCGTTGAGTTGTCCCGCAGCATGCCGCACCTGCCCGCCCTCGGAGCGCTTGGCGACGCCATCGGCGCCGCGTCCACGCACGGCTGGCTGTACAGCGCCGAGGTACTGGCCGAGCTCGCCCCGATCGCGGGCGCCGACAACGACGTCGCGGCGGCGGTGGCGCGGGCCGCGGCCGAGGCCCGCCGGCCCCGCAACGTCGAATTCGTGCGCGCCAACACGATCATCGACCGGTGGTGGTCCCGGACCGGACTGATTGGGCGTCTACTGGACGCCGCCGCGCACGACCGGCAAGCCGAGGTCGAAACGGTCGCCGAGGACCTCCGCTGGTTGGTCAAGAACGTCGACAGCGAACTCAAGCGCGTCGACAGCGAACTGCGGATCGGTAGTGGCAAACCGTTGCAGGGCCAGGTCCGGCGGCGCCTCAAGACGATGGTCGACACCTCCGCGCACGCCGTCAGCGGGTGGATCGAGGTGGTCCGCGCGACTCAGCGCACCGCCGGCCGCGGCGCCGCCGCCTCGCCGTACCTGACGAACCTGCGCCAGGACGTCAAGCAGCTGTGGTCAGCCGCCGAGCAGGAACTCACCATTCTGGCCACCGAACGCCCGGAAACGTTGCTGGCGGAGGCTGCGATCGTCTGCCGTGGCAGTATCCGCCGCAGCGTCGGAATGCTCGACGGCGTCGCCCTCGGCGGCACCGATAGGGATCCCGGACAGGTGCTGAACCAAGACCTGCTGTGCGCGCCGGATCTCCCGATCGGCGCCGACGGGACACCGGGGCGGCCGGTCACCACCGCGGATGTGACCGCCGCGGCGGACACCAGCTGGCAGGACGCGTTTGCCGCCCGCCTGCAGCAGGAAGAGTTCGCCGCCGCGAATCGCATCATCGCCGCGGCGCCCGACGACGACCGGGCCGAAATGCGCCAGCGGCTGACGACGGCCGTAACGAACTCCCAGGACCAGTTGCGGGCGCTGCGGCGCACCGTCGAGCAGGAGGTAGCCCGCGCCGCCCGGCTGGGGCAACTGGATGAGGCTGCCAACAGCACCGTCACCGGGCAATTAGAGGCCGCCGACCCCGGCTCCGGTGACCCGGACTTCGGACCCCGCGACCTCGGAGTGGTGCGCCGTCGGCTGCAGGACATCATGGGTAACCTCCCCGGCTACCGGGAGCAGGCCCAACAGGTGATGCGCCGACGCGTCGCCGCGGAACCGGCTATCACCGGACCGGACGCCGACAGCAGGCGCGCGGCGATCATCGCCCGCATCGACGACGGAGACCTCGCCACCGCGGAGGAATACCTGCTGGCGGCGATCAACCAGGAGACACCGCCGACCGCGACGCCCAGCAGCGACCTCAGCGATTTCCTCGACCTCATCGACGCGCTGCCCGAGGGCATCACCAACCGTCTGATCGCCGACATCCGCGCCGGCCGGTCCGTCGCCGGCCTCGACTTCGGGCAGCTGCCCGACACCGACCGCGACGCCGCGGCGTCAGGGCTGGAGTCGGCGCTGGAGATACGGACCGCTCGGGCCGACACGCTGCGCTCCATAGCGGTGGCGCGGGTGCTGCGACTGGCCGGCATCGAGTTCACCACCATGACCCGGGTGGAGGGACTGCCGGGTGGAGGCCGTCGGACCTGGCGCGAGCTGAGCGGGGTGGTCCGCAACGGCAAGCCGCTCTCGCCCCGGTTCGCGTCGCTGGCCGGTGACCGGCAGCGCATCCTGGTGTGCTGGGGCGGCACCGAGATCCGCACCCTGATCGGCTGGCTCGAGCAGGACCACAGCGACCTGCCGGTCTTGGTGCTGCTACAGGCGCCTCTCGGCCGCCAGCAGCGCACCGACCTGGCGCTGGCTTGCGCCACGCGACCCGGCAAGCCCGTCATCGTACTCGACGACATCGCGCTTACCCACCTGGCCGCGCACGGATCCGGCCAATTCCCGAGCATGGAACGAATCCTGCTGCCGTTCGCGGCCGTCAACCCGTACGTGCCGCCCGGCTCCGGCGGTGTGCCGTCGGAGATGTTCTACGGCCGCAACCACGAACTGTCCAGCATCACCGATGGCCAGGGCCCGAACCTGCTATACGGCGGCCGGCAACTCGGCAAGACGGCGCTGCTGCACGCAGCCGCCCGCCGGTTCGTCCTGACCCGTAACTGGCGGGCCATCTACGTGGTGATGCCCAACGTCGTCGGCGTCGGCGTCAACCCGGCCGCCCTGTGGGACCGAGTCGCGGAGAAACTGGCCGAGCTGGACATCGCGGTTCCGAAGGGCCGCTGGAAGGACCCCGGGGACAAGGTTGTTGCCTCGATCAAGGCGTGGCTGGACGGTGATTCGACCCGGCGGCTGCTGTTGCTGATCGACGAGTGCGACGAGTTCTTCAACGCCGACGCCGACCGGGGGTTCACCGCCGTCACAGCCCTCCGCAACCTGCGCGACCAGACCGAGCGCCGGTTCAAGCCGGTCTTCGCCGGCCTGCACCAGGTGCAGCGGTTCGCCCACCTGCCGAACCAGCCGCTGGCCGGCGCCCACTTCGGTGAGCAACTCGCTATCGGACCGCTCAGCCCGGGACCGGCCTACCAGTTGCTGTTCACCCCGATGGAGGCGCTCGGGATCCGCTTCGCCGCCCCGGAGCTGATCCACCGAATCCTCGCGTACTGCAACTACCAGCCGAAACTGTTGCAGTTGGTCGGCCGGGCCGTGGTCGACGAGGCGGTGTCACGCCGGCCGGGCGGCCCGCCGTACGTGATCGGCGAGGAAATCCTCGACCGGGTCTTCCACTCGGCGACCCTGCAACGCCAGATCCGCGAGATCGTCCACCTCACCCTGGACCTCGACCCCCGCTACAAGATGATCGCCCTGATGGTGGCACTCGACGCTTACGAGCACGGCGCCGACCACACCCTGAGCATGCCGGAATTGCGGGTCGCGTGTGAACGCTGGTGGCCGGAGGGCTTCGCCGGGCGCGGCATCGACGAGTTCACCCCGCTGCTAGAGGAAATGCGTGATCTCGGGGTGCTGACCACGTCCGGCGGTCGGTGGCGGCTGCGCTCGGGCAACGTGCTGCGGCTGCTCGGCACCGCGGCGGAGATCGACGACGAGTTGTGCAGCGATCAGTGGAACACCGTGCCGACCCAGTCCTCGGCCGAGCAGGCCCGCCGGGCGGTGACCGCCGGGCTGGTGTCGCCGTGCACCGAGCAGCAGTTGTCCCGGCTGACCACCCGTGGCAACCACATCCGCGTGATTGTCGGGACCCGGGCCACCGCCGTCGGCAGAGTCCGCTCACTGCTGGAACTGGCGAAGGAGACCGGCGCTCGGTTCGCCCTGTCTGTCACCCGCACCGCGGCCGCCTACGGCACCCAGCTACGCCGTGGGGAGCCCGGCGGGGACCATCGGATCGTGCTCGACGATCTGACCGGTTCACCGGTCGACATGGTGCTGACTGCTATCGGGCAGGCGGAGAGGATCCAGCCCGACTCCGGGGTCTCGCGCACCGTGGTCGTGGTCGTCGATGCTGCCGTACCCGGCATGCTTGGCGCGGTCACCGGGACATCCGCGGTGATCGGCGCGGACCTGGTCGTGCCTCTGCGCCGTGTGACACCGGCCGGGCTGCGGTCGTGGACGGCGGAGAACGAGCCGCTGCACATGTTCCGCGACCATGCCAGCCGTAGCGCCCTAATGGACGCCACCGGCGGCTGGCCGCTGCTGCTGGACCGGGCCGTCGAGCTCGCCGCACAGCAGTCCCGAGCCACCAAGATCTGCGACCTGATCAAGCAGGAGCTCGCCGGGCGCGAGATGACTACCCAGTTGCTCGAGGCGACCGGGTTGCTCACCGAAGCACGGCTGACGGCGGCGTTCGAGCAACTAGTCGAGTACGACGAATCCGTGGACGAGGAGGAACTGATCGCATTGTGCTCCGACTTCGACGCCGACCCGGCCGGCGCAGCCGCGGCGCTGAAGCTACTAGACGTGCTGGTGCCATCTGGCAAGGACGGCCGGTGGCTGCCCGAGCCGGTCGTCCTGCGTGCCTGGCGGGTCGTAGGCAGCTTTTGAACGAACGACACCGCAACGCCCTCAAGGACTTTCCTGGACGATTCGCCCGTAAGGTGCCGATGCAGTGTCGGAGAAGCCGCCCGAGCGCTTGGACATCAACCGAACGGGCATCGTCCGCGACTACATGACCGGAGACGACCCGGATCGGGCATCGCTGGGAGATCAGTTCCCTGACAGCTGATCTCCCATGAGCGCCGCCATCGCCTTCATGGTCTGCTCATCCGGTCTTTTCACTCGCGCGCCCATGGTCCACCGGGTATTCCTCGGGGCACAGGCAAGGAGGGTGGTCTCGCGCTGCTCGGCCGCAGCGTGGATCACGTCCCAAGGCCGGCTCAACCATAACGACGCCAGGATCGGGGTCTGACGTGATTCGGTCTTCGAAGGCGCCGATTAACTAGAGAACCAGGCCGTTCTCCGGCTCGTATCAGAGCACACCGGGAACTTGCTGAGGCGGCTCGACTCTGTAGACGTCAACGTGCAAGAATCAAACATGTGTTCGATTACTCGTGGCTGTTACTCCGACGGCGAGGCCGGGCGGGTCTCCGACCGTCCGGCCGATCACGGGATATCGTCACAGGTGGTGACATGTGCGATGGCTACGGACAGCGTGAGTTCTGATCTCGAAGTGACGTGGTGGCGATGACCGCCGTCAACGCTGACGTGCTCTCTCCATCAGCCCGCAACCTAACCCCCGGCGCACTTACGGCCCGCAGGACGATATGCGGCTTTTCGCGGCGCGAGGTGGCCGCACTGACCGAGATGTCCGCTCGGGAGGTTTTCCTTTGCGAGGAAGGGCTACATCCAGTAACTCCGAAACAGGTAGAACGCCTAGCCAAGGCCGTGAACTGCCGCCCAGATGAGCTGATCGACGTCGAACCGGGTCGTGAGACGTTGACGGACCTTCGGTTCGCCGTCGGACTGAAGCTCGGAGACGCGGCAACCTTAATCGCTGCGACTCCCATCGGGAGGGATCTCCGCGTTTCGGCTGAGACGCTGTTTGCGCTGGAATCTGGCGAGCCTCTTCACGGGCAGGGATGGGACGAGCCAGAGACGACCGGCCGTTTGGTAATTGCGCTCGGGAAGATCTATGGGGCATCGACGCGGATGGCCTTGGACGCGTGGATGCGTACCCGGCCGCAGGAGCCCGCTCCGATCGTGGCGACGCCGGATCGAGGAGGCCCGTCTCGCGCGGCGATCACGGCGTGGGCATCGCTGAATGAACGTCAGCGGGTGTATCTGACTGAGATCATGCGCGACGACCGGATGACGGCCACTGAGATGTGGATGCGTCGGCTCCAGCGGGTGCCGGTCCCGAAGGCTGCTGAGTGGCGCCAGCTTCCGCTGGCTTTCAAGGGCGCACCATCGCACACGGGATACACGCGCCTGCAGGAACGCTTGCGTCGCCGCGGAGTTCATGACCCGGGCGTCGGCGGAACAGTGCACGCCCTTGCTCGGCGAGGCTTAGTGGTTGTAACTGAGGACATCATCGATCACCCTGACGCCGGCGAGGTGGTCCGGGTGCTGGTGGAGATCACACGGCGCGGCCGGGCCGCTGCCCGCGCCGGCCTGGATGAGCCCGCACAAGTTGATCACGAGCCCCATCTTCTATCGGAATGGCTGTGGGGTGTTCTCGTCCGGGTCGCGGCGGCCGAGCCCGAAGGATTGCCGGAGGACCGGCTGGCGGGCCGGGCACTTTTCTTCCTCGGCGTCGGATACCGCAACGCGGTCGGCGGGCCGCCGAGTCGAGGTTTAATCGAGTCGGTGGCGGTGTTGGCCGCTGGTGGGACGCACGTGGAAGAGTTTCGTTGGCGACTGACCGACCTAGGCCGGCAACATGTCACCGCGTTTGCTGATCTTTATCGTCGGCGGTACCCGCGGATCAACTGCGATGGACTCGACGGGATCGTCTGATTTCTGACACTACCCCTCGTCGCTTCGAGACCGATTTTTTGTCGGAGGGTAGGTCTAACATCCGGCCTCGTGACGAATGCTGTCGATGACGACACCAGCACACTAAGCGATCTTCACGCTCGCTACCTCGTGACCAAGGCGGCAGTGCATGCCGCGAAGGCGCTGACCAGCCCCGGGCGGAAACCCGAGCAGCGGCTGGAGACATTGATGGAGTGCCACGGCAGCGTTCTAGCCGCCCGTGGGCCCGGCAGCCCGCTGCCGTTCGGGCAGTTCCGCGATGCACTTTCGGGTGACCTCGCGCAGCTGCTGCCTGCGGGGGTCGAGCCGGTCGATCTCAAGGGACTGGCTGTCGTCGATCGGGACGGACAGGTCACCGAGAACGCGTTCGACCTGGACTTCGAGCAGCGGATGCTGCTGCACACCTTGCACAAGCTCCACCGGGCCACGGGCGTCGCGGGCGTACGGGAATTCCGTGAAGAGGTCGAGCAGGAGACGGTCTACCAGGCGCTGAGCAAGCAAGGCATCCAGTCGATCTACGAGAACGGCCGCGAGGATCTGATCCGCACTCCGGCTGGGCACACAGATGAGCTGGCGGAGCTGCGGTTGCCGCCGAGCGTGGCCGACTTCTACCAGGAGATCCCGTACGGCTCGACACACCAAGGCTGGTGGTATGCCTGCCCGATTTGCTATTGGCCGATGCGGCTGGTGCTGCGTAAAAGTGCTGGCCTGCTGACCGGCTCGGCGCGATGCTGGCACACCCCGCACGCCGAGATGGGGGCCTCGTACCTGTTCCGGCCGACCACCGACGGATCCGCCGCCGCGCTGCTTCCCGAGTCACGCCCGGACCGGCCCGTCGGCCGTGAGTCGGTGCTGTTCCCCGACCTTGACGTGATCCCGGAGCCGATGCCGGTGGACAAGCACAAGGCGCTGGTCCGCGGCGTGTGGCGTTACACCACTGTGCCGGGGATTCCCGAGCTGGCGTTACGCGACCAGTTGCATCAGCGTGGTCTGGCAGCGGAACTCTGGCCATCGCTGGACGCCTACGACTTGCGGGTGACGATTCCCGGGATCGACAAGCCCTTCAAGGTCGATGTCAAGGACTACACGTCGGCGACAACGCTCGGCAGCCTCATCCACGCGCAGGAGGGCGATCGTGGCGGCGCCGAATGGCTGGTAGTCCCGGACTACCGGGCCGGGCAGATTCCGCTGCTGTCCGAGGTGTGCGCCCGCTACGGCATGAAGGCGATCACCGCGTCGGCCTTCGGCGAGTTCGTCTGCGCGAGGGCGGGGGTGAAGTGGGCATGAGCGAACCCACCGTGCAGACCAGCGTCGTCAACGCCGCGCTGGCGCTGGCCGCCCACTACTTCCCCCGCCGTATTGCGGGCGATGCCCGTGACGCCGCCGGGTTCGCCGACGCCGCGTTCCTGCTGTCTGGCAAATACACGGCGTGGAACCGCTGGAACGGGCTCACCCACCCCGAAAAGCAGCGAATCGCGCTGCTTGGATCGGTTGCCCCGGCCGACCTGGCCGAGCACCGTGCCTTCTCCATCGCCGCCCGCACCATCCTCACACCGCCGGATCCCGGAGGCGTCGACGAACCCGTGCCCCTGGCGGCTTTCGAGCTTGCGGGGGAGAACCCGTTGAAGGCCGTCGCCGCGTACCCGCGTGTGGGAGGCAACCTGTTGGAGTACGCCGACCGGCAGACCGCCCGGTTCCGGCGCCCCAGCGCCCGCCCGAAACCGCCGGACTTCGCCGGCCCCGGAACGTGGACGACCCCGACGATCTACGTCAAGGACGGCGGTCAGATCTACGGCCGAGTGCGCATTCCCCGCTATCCGCACTTCACGGAAGCGTTCGACCACGACCGGCTGCCGCACGCGTCGACTGTCGCGTACGAGCCCGAGCTGCGCATTCCCACGCACGAGCTACTGGATCTGGCCGCGCAGATCGACGAACGGTTCCCGACCGACAAGCGGTTCCTGCACACCACCCTGTCCGGGCTGTTCGAGGTCTTGCAAACCACCGACACTGTCTCACCCCGCGACGCCATGACCATGTCGGCCAGCGGGCTGGAAATCTTTCATGCACCGACCGGCACCGGCAAGAGCGTCCTGGTCCGGGTCATGGCCAGCTGGTTCGCTTTGAACAACCGGCGTCTGGCCATCGTGCAGCCCGACATCAAATCCTGCCTGGCCATGACATGGAACATCCGCGGCGACCTGGCCCACCTGCAGACAACGCGCGCACTGGAGCACACGCCGAGTTGCGCGCACCTGATGTCCACCAGCGGGATGCACGAGCGGGCCGTCAAGCACGCTTCGCTGATCGACGAGGACCCCGGCTCGCCCGGTGACTGGGGGCTGCGCGGAGAACGTGACATCGACCCGCTCGCCTACGGCTGCGCGCAGCGGGAATTCACCGAGGCCACCGGTGACTATCCGCCTGGTCGCGAGCCATGCCTGTCGCTGGGCCGGCAGGGTGTCGGGATGTCGGCCTGCCCGTGGATCCCGACCTGCAGCAAGTTCACCCCGGTCTACCAGGCGTGCGACGCCAACGTAGTCGTCATGAACCACTTCCTGTTCCTGCAGGGCTCCCTGCGCATCGGCGTCAACCTCGACGGCCGGCCGGTGTACACGTTGACGGCCGCCGAGTTCGCGCTGCGCACCTGCGATGCTGTGCTCATCGACGAGGTCGACCAGTTCCAGTCCCGGGCCATCGAACGCTGCGCCAGCGACGTGAAACTGCACTCACGTCGCCACTGGACGTCCGCCCCGCAGGCAATGGACACCGACGCCAAACGCCTGCCCATCCACGATGAGAACGAGCTGCTGCCCTCGGTCAGCCACGTTCGGCTCATGGCCGAGTTTCTGCTGCTCAGCATCTGCCGCAACGCGCTGACCCTGACCGCTGTCGAAGACAAACGCGCCGCAGAACGGATCCCAGACCAGACCAGCAGTCGCTGGCACATGGCCCGCGGCCGCGACCGGACGCTCGCCACACTGCTGTGGCCGGACCTCGAACTCGGCGAGGCCGGTATCCCCGGCGAGGTCATCGAACGGATCAACGCGCTGATGCCCGAGCGCTACCAGCAAGAAGACCGGCATGGACGGGCAAGCGACCCGCTCGATCCGGTCTGGGCCGATGTCCAGCGCGGGCTGAGCGCGCTGGTCGGGCCGCGCGGCGAGACCTTGCTCGACGCTGTCAAGATCGAACTGCACGAGCTGCTGGAAGGTTCGATCACCGACGGGCACCGCCGCGCGCAGATCATCAACCTGCTGGCGACCCGCGCGGTGATGATCGAACTCGACGAGGCTCTGGCCGAGGTCCGCAAGACCGCCCAGCATTACCGGTCGTCCGGGTTGCGGTCCGCCCAGAAAATCGTCGAACAGTTGCAGAACTCGGCGATCACCGCCGTGATGCCGATCGGCATGCTCGGCCGTTCTCTGACCGGCTACCGGGTCACTGGCCTCGACGACCGGGAACGCAGCGCTGAACTGGTCGCGCAAACCATCGGCGGTGACCCGCACCTGTTCACCGCCGAGCTCGGCGGGATCGTTTCGCTGAGCCTGGCCGGCACGCAGCGGCCCGTCATGGGACTATCCGCAACCGCGTTCTTCCCGCAGGCGGTCCGCGAGCACGTACACGCACCAGTGCGTTGGTGGATGACCGACGCGCAAGCACGTTCCATCCGCGCCCGCAAACGCCGCGTCGAGTACGGCAAAGGCCACCCGCTTTTCGGCGAAGCGATCAAGGTGTCCGGTCTGCACCCTAGCCGCAAACGCGATGCCCTGATCGAACTCGGCGATCAGCTCTACGACCGCTACATCCGTAGCGAGTTGGAGAAGGCGGCCGCCAACGACCCTGACCGTGCCCATGTGCTGGTCGTGGCGAACTCCTACGAGCAGTGCGCCTGGCTGGCCCGCGGCATCTCCCAGTCCGGGTCTTACCGGTCCGGGCTGTGTGTGGCCGTGCGCGCCGAGGACCGGCACAGTCTCAACCCGGACCTGCCCCGCGAGGACCGTGCGGTGCGGCTGACCGGTGAGGAGTTCGAGACGTTCCCGGACCGGGGCAACATCCTGGTCGTGCCGCTGTCGCTGATCGCACGCGGGCTCAACATCGTCAAGGGCATCCGCTCCGCGGTGCGCTCGGTCTACCTATGCGTACGGCCCCTGGCGCTGCTCAACGAGCCGTCGGAAATGTACGCCAGCATCAACGCCGCCGGCATGCGGGCCCTGCCCGCAGGTGGAAGCAGCGACCCGATAGCCGCGCTTGAGGGTGCCCGCGACGCCGCGTGGGAACGGCTGCGGCTGCTGCTGCGCTCAGCCAACCAGTTCACCTCCATGCAGAAGTCGCTGCAGGAGGAAGTCGTCGCGGGCATGATCGTCGACCTGATCCAGCTCGCCGGCCGGGCCCGACGCGGCGGCACCGAAGCCGTCCTGCACATGGTCGACTACGCGTTCCATGAAGACACCTGGAGCGCTGATCTCGACACGATCCTGCGCCGCATCCACGCCAAATGGCCGCCCGAGGTGCGGGCGCAGATGAACGCCCTGTATGGCGAAGCGCTCAACGCGTTCCTGTCGTACGCCGGAATCGACCCGAACGAGTACCCCTTGATGCCCGCTCCCGGAGAAGAGGACGAGTGACCCCACAACGCCGTGCCCCTGGTCGCTATCTCGACACGCTCGCGTACCGGTGCACCCCTGACCTGGTCGGCGACGACGCCGTATATCTGCGGTATCTGAGCCCCGAGACCCGCTCCCTATGGGAGAACTTCGAACGCGCCTGCAAAGACCGGTACGGCAACGAATCAGCGCAGGCGCCGTACTCGATCGCCACCACCGTGCTCAGCGTGCTCAGCGGCGGGTACGTCTACTTCGAGCCCGGCGGTTTCCAGCCGTTCCTCGCGTCGCGGGAGCCGATCGACGACAAGCTGCTGTGCCGGGTGTTCACCCTCACCCACGGCCTTGCCCACGGTGTGGCGATCCACGAGATCGACCTGCGGCGGCCCCCGGAGGTCGCGCAGAGCATCGCCGACACTCCGCAGAAGAAGGAGTACCTGGCCCAGCACATCCAGCCGCAGACCGGTGTTCAGCCGGTCGCCCCGAACTGGGTGTACCGTACCGTCACTTGGGGGCTGGCGCAGAAGCTGGCCGGCCCATGGGCAATCCGCGACGGGCTCAGCGTCACGTTGCGCCCAGACGTCACCGGCGGCCTGGTCGTTCTCGACAAGCCGTGGGAGAGCGACCAGGGCGGCCGGTACGCGTTGTCACGTACCGCACTGAGCCTCGAAACGGTGCCGAACGTCGCCAACCCGGTGCTCATGGTGACCTCCCGGGTAACCCGGATCTCGGACTCACTGATCTTCAGCAGGACAGTCCTGGCGGTCCAGCCAGGAGAGAACCGGCCGATCCTCGAGGTGGGCTTACACGGCGGCGGCGGAGCCCGCACGATCAGCCGATACGCGCTCGAAGCACTCGGGCGCCTCGACATGGACTACTCGATCCTGCAAGCCATCGCGACCCGCTCGCAGGCCGAACAGCGGATGCGCGCCCAAGCCATCGCCGCGGCCGGCCCGGACGGCAAAGCAAAGCTGACGTTCCCCCGTGAACACCCGGGCCAGATCTGGCCGGTCCTGGCGAAGAACCGGCAGTTCCCCATCGGGGTCGGCACCGGCATGCACCACCTGCGCGTGCTCAACAAACACATCGTGGACCGGCTCGGCGACTTAGCCCAACCGATCGTCGCCCGCGCCACCACCCTCACCCTGCCGCACCGCCCCACCGATGCGGAGAAGGTGTCCAAGGCGGAGGTGGATCGGCGCAAGGCAGCGCGCGAGGCCGGCGCCGATGTGCGGCTACGCGGAAAAGGCAGCGCATTCCCCGACCCCGCCTCCATCGCCGCCGCGGTGAAGGCAGCTGGCTTCACCAAACTACGCCTGGTCTGTCTCTGGTACCGCGATGAGACCCGCCTGCGTATGATCGCGACCCTCGCCAAAACCTACGGCCTGGCAACCGAGGGCTTGGACCCACGCGACGGCCAGGAGATCGACCTCTACGGCGGAACGGTCACCGCGGTCTTCCATCTCATGGACGATTTCCTCGCCCACGGCAGCCCGCACGGCAGAACCAAGGCGCTGAAGCCGGCCGAGGCGGCTCTCGACTCCAGCGGCAGCGTGCTGGTCGGCACGTGGTGCGAAACCCACGTTCCTACTGCCGAGGATGCCCCCGGCCTCAAACCGGCCGAGTTGGAGGAGTTGGATGCCAAGCCGCAAACCAAGATGATCTTGGCTGGCCGGGACATCCCCAGCCAGTATCTGCTCGGCAAGAACGCCAAGGGCATCATCGCGCCGAAAACGCCCGACCACCCGAGTGAGATGGCGCTGCTCGACCTGTACCGGTCCCTCGGCATTATCGACGACCGCATCGCTAACGCCCTGCGTCCCGAAACCCGGCACGCCGCGTACGGGGCCGACCGCATCGCCCACGTCGGATTCCATATCCGCCAGCAAAACAACCGCAAACGCGAGAAGGGCGCCCCCAAGGCCGTCGTGACCGCAACCGCACTGGTCCCACCGACCGTCGCAGGCGATGTGTGGCAACTGCGCGGCTGGAGTTCGACCGCTGCTCGTTGGCAGCCCTACCGCTGCGCCCAGAACGAATTCCACGCCACGAACTACCCGAGCGAGACCGGCGGCAAGAAGTCCCACCGCCAACGGTGGGACGACATCGGGGCGATCATCGAACGGGCGCTGGAAGACCTCGTTGAAGAACTCGACGGCCGCCCCTACGTCGTCACCGTCGACGAAGACAGCGCGCGGCGCATCTGGGACGGTCTTCAGAACAGCAAGCAGGGACTGCACCCCGACACCCGCAAGAGCAAATACTGGCTGCCCGGCTACACCCTTCCCGCCGACGAACGGCCCGACGCGGTCATCCGTGTCAACATCGCCGACAACCGGGTGCCTCCGCCGATTGGCTACACCCACGTGCTCAGCAGCCGAGAGGAGGAGAAAGAAGGCGAGACGACCAAGGCGCTGTACGAGATCGAGACGGACTTCGGCACCCCCGTATGGCTGCTTTGCAACGTTCCCCGCAACTACGACGGCGGCAACTCCGGCCGGCTCGGCTCGAAGTACACCCGATGGGACGCGAAACACTCCGTCAACTCGGAGAACAAGGAAGAACGCCGGAAAAGCGAAATCCCCGAGCCGTGGTACTCGATGACCGCCACCGAAATCCTCCCCATTGCCCTCAACGACCGGGTCTCCCACGAAGCGCTCGCGTTCGCCACAGCCCAGCTCTGCCACCAAACCATCTCCTGGTCCGATCGCGCCCGCTACCCCGTCGCCCTACACGCGGCAATCCAAATGGATAATGACCATCCCCAGTACCGCCGCACCGCACAAACAGCCGACGAGGAAGCCGACCTCGACGGAGAGGAATAGTTCTAACGCTCGAACTGCAGGCTCCGCGCCATATCGGCGCGGGGCCAGCAAGCAGACTCTCGGCACGAGATCGGCCTCGGACCGTCCGGTTGGACACACTGATCGCCTGCCGCCTCAGCCCATCTCCGGCTAATCTATCGACAAGCCCTCGAGCATCGAGGGCTGTCGTGTGACTGGATGTGGTAGCAGAACAAACTGGGATCACTTCTATCCGCTGAGCGGTGAGCCGGACGGCCTGCACTTCGAGTGCTGGACCATGCTGGCCGCCTGGGCCGAGTCCACCTCCCGGGTGGAGATCGGCGCGCTGGTGGCCTGCAACAGCTACCGCAACCCCGACCTGCTCGCCGACATGGCCCGCACCGTCGACCACATCTCCGAAGGCCGCCTGATCCTCGGCATCGGCTCGGGCTGGTTCGAGCGCGACTACACCGAGTACGGCTACGAGTTCGGCACCGCCGGCGGCCGCCTCGACGACCTCGCGACCGCGCTCCCCCGCATCGAATCCCGCTGGGAGAAACTCAACCCCAAGCCGACCCGCGATATCCCGGTGCTGATCGGCGGCGGCGGCGAGAAGAAGACCCTGCGCCTGACGGCCAAGCACGCGAACATCTGGCACAGCTTCTCCGACCCGGAAACCCTCGAACGCAAACTCGGCATCCTCGGACAGCACTGCGCCGACATCGGCCGCGACCCGTCCGAGATCGAGATCTTCGTGATGGGCAACACCGAGGACCGCGACAAGATGTACGAACTCGGCGCCCGCCTCTTCACCATCCACACCGGCGGCCCCACCCCCGACCTCACCGAACTCCGCGAATTCCTCGCCTGGCGTGATCAACGCAACGCATGACGGAATCGGGCAGGCAACCGATCGGATCATGATCGGCCCTGCCCGGACTTCCCTACTACTGGGCCGCCCAGTAGGCGAAGCATTCCTGCTGACCCGACACGGGGTCTCCGACGAATGAGTCCCCGGGAGCACCGGTCTTCTTGTTCACCACGAGCGGGGCGAGCGACGGCTCTCCGGACTGTTCGCAGTCCAGGCTGAGGATGTCGAGCGGGTCGCCGAACTGAAGGTTGTGATAGCGGCGATCGATGGCCATAGCCAGCTCGCCGTAGGTGATGGTCTCCCCACGGCGAGCCGCGGCAATCAGAATCCCGCGGATGACCGGAAGCGCCTCAGCCATCAGATCCGTGAATCGGACCGTACCGCCGTCACGCCACGCAATGACCACGTCATCGCCGATCTGCCAATCGAAGTGCGTACTCGAACCCATCTTCGCCCTCCCCTGGTACCGTGGCGAGGATTCTGCCCCATCCCGGTGCCCCGTTGCCGGTCGCTCCTGGCGAGTTAACGCGTGGACAGTGGACGCATGAACAGTTGACGCGTGGAAAGTATGGTCCGGCCTCACCCAAACGATCACGTCTGAACTGGGCCCGGCTGACGCGGCATAGTGACACCGCTGCGGAGGGTCGGCTGCCCTGGCACCGTCACGAGGTTTACCACGCTATGCGTGGCGCGCGGTTACGGTCGTGTTCATTGAGCGTTGACCGGCCCGTCCGATCTGAATCACTCGAACCGCTCACCGCGAACAAGCCGAGCCCATCGTCGGTTCGGCCACGGGATCGACTCTCACACGATGGCCAGCGCCGTCCGGCTCCAGACTGTTACCTCGATCGTGCCGTGGCCATACCAGCCCTCACCTCCGGTGAAGGCCGTCAAGTTACGGTCGACGCTCAGCATATCGATCTCGAATTCGTCCTCGGCGCTCAACCTGTAAGGCTGCGCAAGAACGAGCGCCGACCTTCCCGCGTGGTTCCAGCGGGTGACATGCTCCTTCAACCATCCGCTGGTGAGTACGCAACGCTGGACGGCACAACGCCCTACTCGCAGCCAATGGAGATCCTTGCAAGAGGTATTCGCCAACTGGAGACCGTACTTTTCTGCCCACTGAACGAGCCGCTGCCTCGTAGCGACCTCAAGGTTGGGACCGTATGGCCAATCCTGGCGACCGAGAATCGGCCTGGCCGCCACGTCGAGATCATCTACGAGCCTTCGCTCGGCCAGCGTGGCGTGACGCTCGCAGACTCGGCGACCGTCGGGATAGATCAAGCCGTCCCAGTGACAACACCGCCGACTAGGGTCCACCACCAGCTCCCTCACAACAATCGGATCAACGCTCATCAGCAGATGTGCTTGAAACCCGACACGGAATCGGGTGTCAACCTTGCCAGGCTCATGCAGGCGCGTACAGGAACTCCTCTCGGAGAAGATCGATGTTCACTCCGATGGGCGTCAGCACCTCGCACACTCGATCTCCACCGGCCTCCGGGCAGTTCTCATTCTCTAGGCCGTGTCGCCATCGTCCAAGGGGAGGAACTCGGCTGCGTAGTAGCGGCGAAAGCAGCCATGTCCAGTCGGCTCGGCAGCAAGTTGGGAGAGGGCGTGGCGGAGTACGAGCTAAGCGGCTCGCTGCCGATGATGATGGTCATTAGGTGTTGGGTCGCCGCTTTGACGAATGAGGGGTCGGCGACGGCAACGGCGGCCTCCACGTGCTGCGTGTCGGCTTCGGCGGTCCAGTTGGCGCTGCCGAGCCAGACTAGGTCCGGCAAGAAGCGGATGCCTGAAAAGTATTCGTCATCTTCGTAGGTGCCACCGAGAACCAGCATCTTGGTGTGGAGTAGTGGCTTTCTCCCATCCTGGCGGTAGCCGTACACCCTTACCGGGCCTAACGCGCTACCTGACCGATCGCCCGGCTGAACGATCCGTGGCGCGCCTCCGGATTGTGCCGGGGCAAGGTCGCGGATGTCGGTGAGCCACTCCGAGTGGACAGGGCTTCCGTGTTTGTAGAGGTGATGGACGGCCGAGGATGTCCGGTTCTGTGGCTTGTTGATCACGATGCAGGTCGGCATTGATGCGAGCCGCTCGGCGATGCCTTCGTGGTTGAACCACGGAACGCATCCGACTGCTGCAGGCCAAAACCGGCCTCGTCCCCGCGCGACGTGCCGGTCGAGCAAGTCGCAAAGTCCAGCGATGACACCGTTAGGTCCGTTGCCGAACCAGTGCCACGTTTCCTTGGACTGTTCCCTCCCCACGAAAGGGAGGTCCCAGCGGCCGGTCGTGGCGGCGTGTACTTCTCGTTGAAGCCGTTTGATGCGGGTCTCCGGCTCTGCGTCGGTCAACGTCACTCCTCAAAGAGGTTCTTGGCTGGGACTGGGCGGGTGCCGCAGGTGGCTCATCCGGACGTTGATCGTGCTGGGAAGAGGACCGCTGGCCCTCATCGCGCCTCCGGTGCCTGAGCCCCGAAACCCGCCAGCGTCGATGGCCTCTTGCACCTCCGCCATGTAACGCGCCAGCCGACGCTGATCGCATGCCACGGGTTCGCCGGTTAACCATCGACGTGCAAGGTCGGCGAACTCGGCGACCGCCAGCTGGCTGGACAGTTCGCTAGGCGACATGCCTTGGAAGAGGAAGTCGCGAACGCGAACACGAGACACCAGGTAGCGGCTTGAGTCCACCGCCATCCAGGCATGCGTCTGCACGCCCCGCGATTCGACAGCCGTCGTGTGCCACTCGTCGGGGGCGAAGAACGGAATTTTGCCCGCCTCGTACATACGAAGGAGTTGGAGACGCGGTTCGTGGTCGAGAGTGTTGAACCCGAGGCGACCATCGTCACCGCGGCGCAGGAACGAGGCCGCATCGAAGGGTTCGTCCCACGGAACCGTTCCTGCCTCTTGCGCGGCAAGAAAACCCTCCGAGAGGTAGAAGGCGTCGACCACGTAGGTGAGCACCGACCAACGGCCTCGCTGTTGCGTGAAGTCGCTGGTGATACGCAACAGCGGCAGCTCAGCCCATTCACTGAGTTGATCTTTGAGCTGATCGCGTCGCCGAGTTGCGGGGTCGGTCCAGTGCTGAGCGCCGTCGAGTTCGACAGCGAACTTGGGCATGGACGTCTCGGCCTGGATCATGACGAAGTCGTAGTGGGCTGAAAGCCCGTAGTGTTTCGCGACCCCCGTCAAGGAATCTACGTTCATCACATCGGCAACCCGAACCTTGGTGAGCAGGCGATCTCCGTGCTCGGCGGCCACTTCGGTCAGAAGTTGATCGGTCACCTTCTCGTAGCGGTTCACAAGGACCGGACGAAGCCGGCGCTTCTCGTCCACTCTCTCTGAATAGCACGATGAATGGATCTTCGCTTGAGGGTCTCGCGGCGGCGAGCAGCGCCCGCCGGCCTTGGCATGGGAGCCGCCCCGGAGAGTGTTGGGCCCTCGCTACGAGGATCTCCCCCTGAAGCCAAGGCTGTTCCGTCTTCTCAGCGGCTGTTGTCGTCGAAAAATCACTGTCCAGGACGTACCGATCCGACCAGCGCGACACGCCAGCCACCGACCATGCCGTTCAGATACGACGACGTGGTTTGGATGGTTAGTACCCGTCGGCGAAGCCGAGCAACGTCTGATATGGCCTGCGCCACTCGTCCCACCGCCCAGTGGCGGCGCTGGGCCGGTCGCGATGCTCGACGTGAGTCAGGACGAGGTGCTGTTTCGCGCGGGAGATCGCGACGAAGAACTCCGACATAATCGTCGTGAAGTCTCTGCTCCAGAAGAGCTGCGTCTCTACCCCAAGCACTACGACCTTCTCGAATTCCAAGCCTTTGCATTTGTGGATGGTCAGGATTCGGACGGCGTCGGATTCGGAGAGCCTCCGCAGGGCGAGTACGGCGTCGCCGTCGATGGCGAGTTCCCGTTCGAAGGCAGCCATTGTCTGCACGATGAGGTCGTCGAGCCGGTTACCTTGCTGGTAGCTGGCCGACAATGCGGTCAGCACCGGTCGGGACACCAGGCGCAGGAATCCAATGACGAGGTTGCGCCACCCTACGGGATTGCCAGAGGTGAAAGCTACATCGCGTACAGCGACCCGAGCCGTGGTGATCATCCGTTTAACCTGGCTGTCGAAGCGGGCCACCTCATCGTCGGAGGAGTTCGTGCGAGTCACAATTCTCATCAGGTCGGCGTAAGCGTCAGGCTGCCGATCGTCAGCGATCACCCGAAGAAAACTGAGCACAAGGCTGGCGATCGGCTCTGCGGTGAGGTCCTGACTTTCCTGTTCGTTACGGAAGGCGATACCGCGGGTGCGCAGTTCGTCGCCGAGCACTGCGGCGACCAGGTGCGGCTGGTTGCGCACAAGCACAGCGATCTCGTCCGGAGGCACCCCTTGGCCGAGCCATCCTGATAAAAGATCGCCGATTGTTCGGGCTTCCTGGTGCTCGTTAGAGAGGCCGAGGACGTCGATAACACCATCATCACCGACCAGATCCTCCGCTGGGCTGACGGCGCTGGGGTCCATCTGGGCGATCATCCGGTTCTGCATGCGCCGCAGTCGTGGCGCGGAACGGAAGTTCTGATATAGCGGCAGCCGGACGGCGGAAAAGTCGTCCGCGAAGGTCTCCAGCACACCGTCGAGCGCACCGGCCCACAGCATGATCCGCTGTTTGGTGTCGCCGACTGCGGTCAATACGGCGGTCGACGGCCCGAAGGCCGCCTTGATCAGCTCATACTGGTTCGCTGTGCAGTCTTGGAACTCGTCGAGAAATACGTGACTGTAGGTCTGGTGTAGGCCCCGCCGGGCATAGACGTTGGCGTGAACAATCTCCAGCCCAAGCGGAACCAGGTCCTCGAAGGTGATCTGCTTGCGGGCGACCCGATCCTGTCGATCGATGCTGTAGTCAGCGTCAAGAGCGTTGACACCGGTCAGCGTCGGCCGAAAGTTGTCAACGAGGCGCTTGGCGAAGGCGTGGAAGGTGAAACTGTCGAACCGGTCCGCGAGCGTCGGCCCGCAGCGGCGGCGGACCCGTTCGGCCAGATTTCGAGCGGCGTCGACCTTGAACGAGACCGCCAGAATACGGCGCGGGTACGGACACTGACCAGTACGCAGCAGGAAGTCTGCACGCTGGGCAAGCAACTCCGTCTTCCCTGCGCCGGGCCCGGCGGCGACAACCGCGTTGAGGTCGCCTGCTGTCGCCGCTTTCAGCGCATTCGGTTCCAGCGTCAGGCCCTCTGCGGGCCGCCAGTGCTCGGGGCGGATCATTCCGGCAGGCCGCCCAGGATCGCGCGCACATGCTCGATCATCCTGGTAAGCACCATGGGTAGTTCTTTGAGCAAGTGCTGGTCATCGAGGCTGGCCAGGGCGCTCAGATGTGTCGCAGGCTTGCTGCTGAGGTCGAACTTTCGGTGATACTCGTCGAAAAGGTAAAGGACCTCGCTGCCAAGGCGGATCTCGTTCTTGTGGCTCTTTCCAAGCACGGCCACGACGGTCTTCGGGTCCGGTTGCGCGGGAGAGTCGACGGCATAGGCGATCGAGTAGGCCGCCAGCATCATGAGGTCAAGGTCGACTGGCTCGGAGAAGAAGACGCCATGCTGCTCCAGCACATCGATCGGGCCGAGCCCACCGCCGATGTCGGGGCCGCATCCGGGCTGCGGAAAATCGCAGTCGTCATCCCATTTCGGCAACTGGTCGATCTGGATTTCCGCGAACGTATTGGGTCGGACTGCATTGAGCTGCCGCATGGCGTTGCGCACTCTGCCCCACCCACCGTGATAACGGCCGCTGTCCAGGTCAAGCAGGGTGACGTGCGGGATGTGTAGCTGGTTGAGCAGCCGCCAGAAGTGGTTGACGTGCCGACCGCCCAGCGGAACCACCGACACGGAGGCGTCGTCTTCGGCGATGCCGGCTGCGGCTAGGACTCGGGGCAGTACCACTTGCTCACTGTCGCCTTCACCCAGCACGACGAGGCGGGAGAAGTACAGCTCCGGGTACGCCTGGACCGCCTCGCGGACGTACTTCGCGGCCAATTCGTCGTCCGTCGGAACAACGATGCGCTTGACAGTCGTCCGCCGGGCGGCGTCGAGCCGCAAGAAGCGGATCGTGTCCGGGTCAACCCGTCGTAGCAGAGCCGGCGCGTGCGTGGCGATCAGTGCCTGGACGTCGCCGGCCGAGCATGCGCCGCGCACCTGACGGATGATGCGGCCAAGATACTGCGGTGCGAGGCTGTTCTCCGGCTCCTCGATCTCGATCACGATGTGCACAGGAGGGCGCAGCCGATCTGGATCCAGGGACGTTTCTTCACCCCGCAGAACCCGTCGGACCAACGATTGCCAGGAGAGCACGAGTGAGATGTAGAGCAACGACTTCTGTCCGTCACTGAGCCGGTCGAATGGGAGGGAGGCCCCGTCGTGCGATGGGGAGAATGTCACCGTGAGTTGACGCAGCACCCCCTCAAGATCGCCACGCCCGAAGGCGATCGAGGGATCTCGGAAGTACCCGCCGCTGTGCAGGCTCTGCCACTGCTTGGTCAGGTGCACGCCGATACCCGCCACCGCGGCGTTGGCAACCAGTGTGTCGGTGATCTGCGCAGATAGATCGCCAAGCACCTCCCGCTCGCTCGTCCAGTCCGCTGCTCGCAGGCTACGTCCAATCAGCGAGGCCGCTGTATAGGCGATGTGATCTACCGGGTCGCGGCGGGCTGGAAGGTAGTACACCTCGATCTGTGCACGGTCGAAACGGCTCATCTGAGTACAGCTGGTCGGCACCCCTGCTGCGTCAGCCTGCAGCACGTACTCGATCTTCTCGTCGATGACTCCGTCTGCGGCCAGCTGTGCCGTCAGCCGAACTCGAATCTGCGGGATCCCGTCCGCCGTATCGATCCTCATATGCGCGAAAAAAGGCGGTACCGACGCGTGTGTCCCGTCGGCCCCCGCTTCGGGGCACCACACATCGACCTCTAGCCAGAGCGTCGGTTGGGTATCCTGCACCTCACTGGCGGACCGATCGACCGGCACGTGAAAGTCCTCAGGCCGAATCTGACGCTGCGCGGCCAGTGGGCTGAACAACCGGGAAAGCGCCTCCAAGGCAGCAGTCTTGCCGGAGCCGTTCGGGCCGAGAACGTAAGTCAAGTCATCAAGATCGATCGTTGTCGGCTCAGGGCCGAACGACTGAAAGTTGCTCAGCCTCAACGCAACGATCTTCATCGACAGTCTCCCGTTCCTCACAGGCTGTGTGCCAACAGGCCATCCGGCGGCGAAGCCTAGTCGCCTGCGAATCGGAAGCCGTCCCCCAAAAGGTCGAATTCACCTCATCGGGAGGGGCCACACGTTCTCGTCGTATAGTCATCGGCTGCCTACCAGCGCTGGGTCAACTGGCTGGCGCTCGCCCGCCGCCGTTCCGCCGGCACATCCACAGCAGGCGCCACCCGAACACGCCGCCCGACATCTGGGTCGACTTCTGCCTGTTCAACTCAACGCCAGGGATAAGATTCAGGCCGAGTTCTCGGCCATCGAGGGCTTGTCGTGTGACTGGATGTGGTAGCAGAACAAACTGGGACCACTTCTACCCGTTGAGCGGCGACCCGGACGGCCTGCACTTCGAGTGCTGGACCATGCTCGCCGCCTGGGCGGAGTCCACCTCCCGAGTGGAGATCGGCGCACTCGTCGCCTGCAACAGCTACCGCAACCCCGACCTGCTCGCCGACATGGCCCGCACCGTCGACCACATCTCTTCCGGCCGCCTGATCCTCGGCATCGGCTCAGGCTGGTTCGAACGCGACTACACCGAGTACGGCTACGAGTTCGGCACCGCCGGCGGCCGCCTCGACGACCTCGCGACCGCGCTCCCCCGCATCGAGTCCCGCTGGTCTCGTTTGAACCCACCGCCCACCCGCAAGATCCCGGTGCTGATCGGCGGCGGAGGCGAGAAGAAGACCCTGCGCCTCACGGCGAAACACGCCGACATCTGGCACAGCTTCTCCGACCCGGAAACCCTCGAACGCAAACTCGGCATCCTCGCCGGTCACTGCGCCGACATCGGCCGCGACCCCTCCGAGATCGAGATCTCCGTCATGGGCCACACCGAGAACCGCGACAAGATGTACGAGCTGGGCGCCCGCCTCTTCACCATCCACACCGGCGGCCCCACACCCGACCTCACCGAGCTCCGCGAGTTCCTGGCCTGGCGCGACGAACTCAACGCATGACACGCACGGAGAGGGCTGAACCACCGGCTTCCGGCGTTCAGCCCTCCACCGGAAGGGCATCGGCCGCCGTCGCCGGGCCGCAGCGTCAGACCCGGCCGAGATCGATCTCGATGGACTCGGCTGCGAGTTCGGCACCGCCGGCGGCCGCCTCGACGACCTGGCGACCGCGCTCCCCCGCATCGAGTCCCGCTGGGGTCGTCTGAACCCGCCGCCCACCCGCAAGATCCCGGTGCTGATCGGCGGGAGCTCGGCCACCGCGAGCGGCTCGCCGGCGATGATTCCGCGGCGCAGGGCCGGCCTCATGACCCGGGTGATCAAGGAGATCGTTCCTCGCCCGGCGCGGCGAACTCAGCGGATAACGTTCAGGAATCAGAACCGGCCGATTGCCGAGCGCACGCCTCGGATCAAGTGGATCAAAAGTGTGGCCAGGCTACATGCGTGCTGTCCCTACGCTTTACCGCCGGCCACGCCTGTCGTACCTATCACTCGCGTCGGCCTTGCTATATCGTCCACTCAGGTTCACGTGCCGCAGGCTAAGCAGGCTCGACCGCGAGGAGAGACGGGTCCAAATGAGAGTTTCCCTTGTCACCGGTGCAACACGGGGCATCGGCGCTGCCATTACTGCTGAACTACGGCGTCTGGACCACCAAGTCATAGGGCTTGCGCGACATCGCCCCTCGGACTGGGAGGGCGAATTTATCGAGTGCGACGTACTGGATGAGAACTCACTCGAGGAAGCATGTCGGAGAATCGAGGAGCTGTCGACGCTCTGGTGCCTGGTCAATAATGCAGGTGTGGGGCATGCCGACGCAATTGGCGAAATCAACCTCGCCGACATGCGCCGGGTCTTTATGGCCAATGTCTTCGCGCCCGCGCTGTTGACGAAGGCGGCCGTCGGCCGCATGACAGACGGCGGACGAATCCTGAACATTTGTTCGACAGCCGGACTCGGCAAGGAGGAGCGGAGTAGCTATGGCTCCTCAAAGGCGGCACTCGCATCGCTGACTCGAACGTGGGCACTGGAACTGGCCCACACCGGCATCACGGTGAACGCGATCAGTCCGGGACCGATTGAGACAGAGCTGTTCCGCAGCCGAAACCCCGTGGGAAGCACTGGCGAGGCGCAGCAACTCAAGCAGATCCCGGTCAAGCATTTCGGAAAGCCGGCGGAGGTGGGCACCCTCGCCGCGACGATCCTGGGTGAAAATTTGTCATACCTTACCGGCCAGGTCATTTATCTTGACGGTGGCCTGTCGGCCGGAAAAACTTCTATCTGAGTGGACTGATGTGGCGGAGCACGTCACGCCGGAGCGCGCGAGAATCCGGCTACTGGCCTACCTTGACCTGAACTGCAGGGCAGCTTTCGAGGCGTCTGGCCTTGAACAGGCGACTCTGGAAGCCTACCGGGTGGGCGAGGACGAAGTCGCAAGAATCTGCTCCGTGCTAGCCAGGTCAACGCCGCCGCTCCGGCCCGCCAAGGCATTGGATTTCGCCATCGGGGCGGACGGCGATCTGTACTCCGTCCGCGCCGATATAGATCCTTCCAGGCCATCGATCTTCGTGATCAGCATCGAGCCGTATCCGCCGTCGACCATCCGGCGCGTCACGAGGTCGACTTCGATAAGACCGCCCAGTCGCTACAAGTATGTGATCGGCTCCTCCACCGAAGAGACGGTTCGCTGCCTGGATGCGACGATGGATGCCGCCGTCCGAATGCTCGAAGGGCTCGGCGAATGGATAGAGGATCAGATATTCCAAGCAATGGAGGCTGCAAGTCAAAGGATCTCTGAGGCAGTTTATGACATACTGGGAATATTGGGAGCGGAGGCTAAGGCCGGCCGTGTCGATGTCGCACTGATAGGCAGAAGGCGTGGATGGCGCGTGCCTAGCATAAACACGCTGAGCAGGTCCCTCTCCGCACTCCGGAACTCCATGGCGGATACGCACGCGGATCTTCTGGCGGCTACGTTCGTGAGCACCTCCTTGCCTCGGGAGGAGTTGCTGATGAGCCGGGCGCTCAAGGCTCACGACGCGATTGTGGTGCCGTTTCGTGAAGCACCGTATGTCATGTCGGGATCATATTTTGGCATTGCCTGCCAGTTGCTGGACGGAGCTACCACAAACATCATCCACCCGGTCTTCGAATCCGAAGGCCTCAACGTATTGTTGATATACCCGAAGAGCGACGACTCCCTTCAGTCCCTAATCAACGAGAAGACCGAGGAGTTGAGCTCGTTCGTAACCACAAACATTCGATCCTTCGAGAAGGCGCTGGAATTCATTGACGTCCCACCCACACTTTCTGACGTAGGGCGCCTGAGTGTGCCCCAACTCCGCGTGTATGAGACTCTCGACGAGATCGAGGCGGACGCTCGCGAGAAGAAAGACCGGCGCAATTCCAAGCCGAAAAGGTGGTTCCGTGGAGGAGGCACCGCAGGAGACGACGTGTGAAACGTCCCGTGCTGCGTCTCGCTCGCTGGTGGCTCTATTCTGGCCTGTCGGTCGATATTTGGCTCGCCTTCGCGATCGCAGGCGTTACCGCATGTTCTTATCTGGTGCACACCGACCTCGGAGCATCCCTAAGTGCGAGCCTGCTGGCAGAAGCGAGTTGGCCGACCTACATGCAGACGCTGTCCGGTGTATGTGCCGCCCTGCTGGGCTTCGGAGCTACATCCTTCACGCTTCTTCTGGCAGTCGGGACCGGCAGGCGGGGCAAGTTCGCTCTGCAGTCGGTCGGTCGTGGCCTGGGTGAGATGCTGGCTCGTTGCCTCGGCTCTCTCATTTTCGTGGCGCTGCTGTTCGCCGTATCAGGCGGTCTGAGGCCGTCCCTATGCATACCAGCGTTCGGTGCCGGGCTCGCAGCCGCAGTAGTTTTGATGACATTGCGCATTTCGCGGCTCTGGTATTTGCTTGTCCGGATATTGCGGCTATATTTGATCGACGTCAGCGACTGACTATCACCGGAGTACGCCGTGGACGAGTGGACGCCTGCGATCATATTCAACTCTGGCGTCCTGGCGCATGCTATTGCTGCCGCAGACCAGTTCGGTGTCTTTGAAGAACTGGATAGAGCAGATTCCCTGAACATGCGCCTACAGGACTATGCCGAGCAAGATCGTTCGTTCGTCCGCCACACCCTTGAATTGCTGGCGATCGTGGAGGTCGTCATTGAAGTGGATACGGACGTCTGGACGAAGGGTGCCATGTTTGATCAATATGCCGCCATGAAGGGCTTCTTCTCCTGGCTTTTCGCAGGTTCCGGAGCGGCCCTCGTATACGCTGCCCATCCTGCGAAGTCGTCACGAGGCACCGATCCGGTTCGTCGTGAGAGTGGGATTATTGCAAGGTCCACGGGTGACTTCGGAAAGGCAATGCTGGACCCGGTTGTCGCTTCGTTTCCCGAAGTGGCAGGAGCCAATAAGGTTGCCGATCTAGGATGTGGTGACGCGAGCAGGTTGATTCATATTCGGCGGGAATGCGGTGCCGCCGGGCTGGGAGTGGACCTCTCCAGCGAGGCTGTCGAGAGGGCTCGTGCGAATATCCTGTCTACCGGTTATCGTCAAGAGATCGAGGTGACGGTGGCAGATGTCCGCGTACTCTCGAGGACGACTCTCGATCCTGATGTTGACACGGTGACATGCTGTTTGATGGGCCACGATCTGTGGCCGCGGCCAACCTGCGTGTCGTCGTTGCGGGAGATCAGAGCTGCTTTTCCGAATGCGGACCGCCTGGTTCTCCTGGAGACTGTGCGAGCCGAAACCGCTAAGCGTGTCACGGACGGAATACCGTCGCTCGGCTATGAATACCTTCATGAAGCGATGGGCCAATACATTCCTGGGCTGGATGAGTGGCTCGAGGTCCTACCCGATGGCGGCTGGCGGGTGGACAGGGTGGTTCCAGTAAGTGTTCCGTCGTCCACCTACGCCTTCATATGTATGCGACTGGAAATCTAGTTCAGGTCCACATAGCGACTTTACTCGGGGACACATAGCCTATAAGCGACGAAATTGTTACGCGCTCGCCCGACACTCCTGTGACCGCATGAATCATCGAGCCGTTGAACACATATAGGTCGCCCGGCTTGACGTCAAGTTCAAGTGATGGGAACTCCTGAACATACTCGGCCGGATATGGCCCGCCGGTGTAGGTCGTTCCGAACCGCTCACGTTCCTTCTCGGTCGGAAAGTGCTGCCAGAGCAGGAGTCGGCCACCATCGCCGTTGGCGAGGCATAGATTTATGCTTCCCACCGCACTCGGCTCGACCGACTGAATCTCGAATCCCGCTTGTCGAGGATCGCTGCACTGTGCGATGTCCTCGTGCGGAATGAGTGCAAATCGGCCCACCCCGTTCCATGACCTGATGATCGGAGCGCACGCCCGCCGGCCGTTATGGACCGCTCTTCCTACTTCCACGTCCCGCACAGCCATCTCGCCAACCAATTGCTGCTCGAACCTGTGCCATGGGCTGGTGCTCGCCCGGCCCAGAGTCAGTTCGAGCCCCGCGCGGATGGCATCGCAGTCGTCAAAGTAGTCATCCAAGTCCTTTCCCCAGTGGAAAGACCCGACGTACTCTCCGGTGGCGTCACCGGCTCTCTGCCGACGAGACGTCGAACTCCTGAACGCGAAAAGCAGTTCTTGGCACTCCTGAGTTGTAGCGAACTGGCGAACCACTACGCAAGTCAATTCGCCTTTCAATACTCCATCGATTAGACTGATGTCTAATTTGTCCGACTCCACTATACGGAAACGATCGGTGCTGATAGGGTCGAGCCGACTCATGTGAACCTCTTTCCAGGCGAGGTGTGGGGGAATGTCCAGTGTCGGCCGCGCGCGCCGTTTGGAGCGACTGCAAAGCAGCGACGGGACATACCGTGTCCTAGCGCTCGATCATGGAGTGACGATGGGATGGACCTTCGAGCAGGAAGATCCATTTGATATTGCTCTCGCTTGCGCACCGCTTGGCGTTCAAGGGGTAGTGGCACACTTCGGACTCTTACCCAGGCTAAGCCAAGTAAGGGGTGTTGAGCTAGTCATGCAGACCCATGCAAGCACTCCCGGGGACAAGGCCAAGGACGTTGTGGCCCCTGCCTCCGTCGCGCTGGAGCTCGACTGTGCGGCGATCGCGGTAGAGTACAACGCAACCGGCTCATCCCGTCAAATGGCGAATGCAGCGGCTGTTGTTCATGCCGCGCACGCAGTGGGGCTCGTTGTTCTGGTGATGGCGAATTACGACCGATCATCGTTCCGGAGTCTTGGCCAGGCGATCGTTGCCGCCAGCCAGCTGGGTGCAGATCTTGTTAAGGTTGCGCTACCGGATCGGCCCGACCGAGATGCCCTGGCCTGGGGCAGGCGAATTGTTGAGTCGTCGCCCCCGTGTCTACTCGCAGGAGGAGACGTGGACGTCGATCTCAGTGAGTCGGTTGCGCTGGCAACCGACCTCGGATTCAGGGGTTACTGCATCGGACGCAAGTTCTTTACGCCGGATGGGCGTCGGGACGCGTTCCATGCTTTGCGCATGATGGGCGGCACGTCTATTTCTTGATTGTGCTGCACCAATCGACTTGATCATTTCATTGAAAATCGAATTGCAGCGGTCAGCCTCGCCCCTTCGTCAAGGGTTCCCAAGGAGCGGGCCGGGAACGCAGAAGTGCCTTCCGAAACGAGTCATGCCGCGCTGCCATCGTCTCTGATCTCCTCACTGTTCGATCCACCGCTCTTGCCGTGCCGGAAACCGCTGTCGGCTGCCCGAAGCACTGGCCGCGGCGCCTGATCCACGGGCCCGGCACGGTGGCCGGCACCAGCTCAGCGTCGTGGTGGTGACCGCCGCGATCGCGGGACGGGTGGCCGACGTGCCGGACACGACGGTCCAGGCATCGGGCATCGCCATGCGCTGCCGGCGCGACCACGTCACCTACCGCGCCGGACGCGGCGCACACTGGAGCCTGACGTGAAAGGCACCCGGCGTCAGAGTTCCACCGTGTCCACGGCCCGTCCCGGCCTGGTCTGATCTCTGATACGGCCGGTGGCGGCCACATCTGATCTCGAGGAGGAACACCGATGCCCGGTGATGAAACGGCCGCCTTCGCCCAGTGGCGGCGGGCGGTGACCTCGGCCGACGAGAACACCGAGCCGCCGGTCGCCTGGGCCGACTTCGAGTCGTCACTCGGTCTGCGCCTGCCGGCCGATTACAAGGCCTACATCGACGAGTACGGCGTCGGTTTCGTCAACCGGCTGTTCGTGGTGCGGCATCCGACAACCACGGAGGCCGGGTTCAACCTCCTCCAGGCGCCCGAGCAGTGGGAGGCGCCGGACGCCGAGCAAGAGTATCTGGAGACGCACCTCACCGCTCCGCCGCTGCCCCTCGGGATCGGCCGGGACCGGCTGATGCTGTGCGCCGACAGTGACGGCACCCAGATCTACTGGGACACCAGCCAGGACGACCCGGACTCCTGGAGTGTGGTGGTCGGCGACGACGACGGCGACACCTGGCAGGCACTCGACCTGACACTGGTCGAGACATTGCTCCAGCTTTTCACCGGCCGGCTGCCCGAACTCGGCTTCGACCAGGCCGGTTACGTGACCGGCGAGATCCGCATCCAGCGGAACCCGTTCGCCCGGACCTGAATGTGCCTGTCACCGGCCCCGCACCGAGGGTCCAGCGGTCTCATCGGCCGGCGCCGGGCGGTGCCGACGGGGGCTGCTGATAATGCTGTGGGTGCGATGGGTAACCAGGCGGTGGCGCATATCCGGGTGGTGGCGGATAACCGGGCTGCGGCGGGTACGGGTAGCCCCCGGCCGGCGCGAGCCGGTCCCGCTTCCGGCGGCGGTTGCCGACCACGAGCCAGATGATCGCGACGATACCGAGCACCGGCAGCAGGCCGATGATCGCGAAACCGGCGATCGCCTTGCCGGTCAGGCCGACCCGGGTTCCCCGATCGGCCGCCACCCGGTCGGTGCCGGCCGACGCGGTCCCGCTCCCGGTCCCTGCCACGCCGCCGAGCGGATTGGTGGTGACGGACGGCACCTCCGCGGTCAGGGCCTTCAGGATGTCGAGACGGCCGAATCCGTACCTCTCGTCGCGGCCGGCCGGACCGGCGTCGTCCGCCGTGGTGATCAACCGGTTGATCACGTCGGGTGCTTTCAGCTCCGGGTACTTCGCGCGGACCAGCGCAGCCGCACCGGACACGATGGCGGCCGAGTCACTGGTGCCGACGCCCTTGCGGAACCCGCTGGTGTTGCCGGACGCCCGTGAGGCGGTGCTGACGATGCCGTCGGCAGGGGCGCTGAGAACGACCCGGTCACCGATCGCGGACAGATCCCACGCCTTGCCACCGCGCGACGTGCCGCTGACCGCGATCACCCCGGGGATGGCCGCCGGGTAGCCGACCTCGTAGTGCCCCTGCTTCAGGTTTCCGGCGCCGGCCACCACCACGACGTCCTTGGCCAGGGCGTACTCGATCGCCTTGGTCAGATCCTCGGCCGGCTCGTTCTGCGCGAAGGACAGGTTGAGCACCTGGGCGCCGTTGTCGACGGCCCATTCGATCGCCGCGCGGTTGGCGACGTTGTCCTGTCCGTCGGCGGCGCCCTGCACCGAGAGCACCGTCGCCTGCGGGGCGATGCCGAGCACGTGGTTGCGGCCACCGCCCTTGCCGACGATGACACCCGCCATGCCGGTGCCGTGGCCGTCGGTGTCGGGCTTGACCGTCGTGGGGACCGTCGAGTCGAACCGTGGCCCGACCTTGATCCGGCCCTTCAGGTCGGGATGGCCGGTGTCCACGCCGGAGTCGACCAGCCCGATCAGCACACCCCTGCCCTTGGTGATCTGGTGGACCTGGTTGATCCTCAGCTCGTCCAGGTACCACTGAGCCTGGCGGACGGTCTCCGCACGCGCGGCGCTGCCGGGGAGCACGACGGCCAGCCCGGCGGCTATGACGACCAGTGTCCGCGTCAGCGGTCGTACACGACGCATTTCTAACGTGATTCCTCTCCGGGCCCGGTCAGGCGGTGACGCCGGGCGGAGTGGCGCTGCCGCCGCTCCACCCGCCGTCGTCCTCCTGGAGCCAGGTAGATTACTCGCCTTCATCTGCGCCGTGGGCACCGTGCCCACCACCGCCCGCCCTGCCAGCACGACCGGCGCCCGGGCCACGGCCATCATGACCGACGTCCGCGCCGCCATGGCCCGCCCCGGAGCGACCGACGGGCCCGGCGCCGACCGGAGCCGCCGGCGTCTGAATCAGCTCGGCCACACGTACATCGTCACGCTTTTCGGCTGGATGCCGGGCGGCAGCCAGGTGGGCAGGGTGTGGCGGCTCGTGCCCCGGCGGTACTCGTCGCTCTCGTCGTCGGGTAGTGCCTTCTCGATGTCCCACCAATGGGTACGGTCGACGAACCAGCCGCCGATCAGGCGCCCGTCGGCGGACCGGTACGCCAGGCCGTAGTTCGGCTCCTTGAACCCGGCGGTGGGATTGTTCACGTCGAAGGAGACGTGGTCCCACTCGTCTTTCGAGGTGGGGCGGTGCTGCAGTGTGAGGTTCTGCGCGGGCAGCAGCACGGTCCGGGGCGGCGGCTTGCCCTCCCCGTTCACGTACAGCACGATCCCCGCGACCCGGCCGGCCTCCTCCGTGCCGACCTGGAGAATGCCGCCGAGCTCGACGGCTCGTCGCGCCGGCAGGTAGGCCCAACCCGCGTTGACGATCGCCTGCCAGTCGTTCAGCTCCTCGGAACGCCACCCCCGCCCGGCGCCGTCCACGAATCGGAAGCGGACATGAATCCTGACCGGCTGATCCGTTTCGTTCCGGAAGACCGCCGCAGCACCGACGATGCTCCGGGTGGCATCGCCCTCTGGTACGGGGAAGGTCTCGAACCCGCGCTCGTCGACGGTGACACCGTCGGCGATGTCGTCGCGCAGCAGCGCCGGGTCGGGGCTGGTCGACGGCTCGGGCGGGTCGTCGTTCTCCGGCGGCCCGGTGCAGCCGGCCGCCACGACGAGGCCGGCCGCTCCGAGCGCGGCCGTGAGCAGGTGACGTCGCGGGATCTGATTCACCGTTCCCTGTCCTTGTATTTCAGGTACAGCTCATGCCGCAACTCGGTGTGTGCTCGCTGATGGTCCTCCTGGAGCTTCTTCATCGCAGTGTCGGCGAGACGAAGGAACCCCTGTTCGCCGTGACGGTCGAGGACATCGGGCGCGATGCTGACGCTGAAATCGAGGAGACCGGCCGTCGTCACTTCGATCTCCCGTCCCGGCGAGCAGCCATGTGCGGTGAGTCTCTCGCCCCGCTCCAGGTACTCCCGGTGCCGGATCGAGAACGGCGGGCTCAGCGGGCTGTAGCGCTCGAAACCGTGCACGCGCATGACCTCCCGCCGCGCCTTCTGGTATGCCGTGGCCATCAGGGTCGCGCCGCGCCCGAGTTGATGTGCCAGGGTCCCGGCGTCGCAACGCCGGTAGTACTGCTCGTAGCTGTCGTGCACGAACCGCAGGGTGATGTGCCGGAGGGACTCCACCCGCCCTTCGATACGCCCGTCGGGTGAGGTCGCCGTGACGACTATCGCGTGGAGATCGTCCACGATCGCGGCCATCGCTTCTCCCCTCCTCGGCGCGTGCGGATCAATACTCCGGCGAATGGGCCGGGTCGGGATTGTGCGAACCCATCCGTGGCCGTTCCAGGTTGCTGGTGCCCACACCCAACGGTTTCGACCGGAACACCTCCAACGCCGGAACCATGGACCTCACCCCGCTGCCGGACGTTCGCAAGAGAATGCCTCCGTTGACGACCTGGTCGTGGAATCCGTCGATGATGTCGTGGAGTTCCCTGTCCGAGGCGCTGAACTGGAGGCGGAGCTTCTCGGTCGCGTCGAGAATGCTCTGCCAGATCGCGCCGACGCTGTCGCCCCCGATGTCCGCGTCCCGGGGCGCGTCCGGCTCGTACAGGTCCTTGGCCACGCCGAGACCGGCGGAGCCGACGGCCGCGACGACGCTGGCCACGGCCATCCCGGCCGCTCCGGCGCCCGCGGACAGCACGCCCAGTACACCGATGGCGATGTTGAAGGTCAGGTTCTTGCTCTCGGTGGATCCGCACAGCGACTGCGGGTCGTAGGCCGCGATGACCTCCTCGGCGAGGTTGACGAGTTCGACCACGTCGTTCTGCGCCTGCCGGACCTGCTCCTGGTAGCCGCGCAGCACCAGCCAGAGGAGCGCGATGGTGTTGGCCTGGAGGAACACCATGCCGCCCCACCGGTCGAGATAGCCGCTGCGGACGGCGTCGATGGTCTGGCCGCGCCAGCCGGCCTGATTGGTGCGGAAGTCCGCCATGAACTCCGGCACGAGAGCACCGAGGCTGAACAGTTCGGCGTCCTCGATGCTGGTGACGCCGGTGTTGGTGAGCCGCTGGTGTGCGCCGCGCAGGGTCTCGATCGGCCCGTCGAACGCCGAGGGTGGGGGAAGCTCCATGTAGGGCCCCCAGATCTCCTGGGCCTTCTCGGTGGCGTAGTTGCGGAGCGTGACGTCGCTGACGTACGGGATGCCGGTTACCTGGACCAGTTCCTCGAGCGCGTCGGTGTCGCCGGCGCGGGTCATGACCTTGTTCACGAGCGTGTTGACGAGGCTGCTGATCGCGAACTCGAGACTCTGCGGGAACTCCGCCACCGTGGGACCTCCTCCCGGTCCGTCACTTCGGATAGTCGCCGGCGTCGTGGCCGACGGTCCATTCGTCGTTGCCCGGGGAGCGGTCGCCTTGCAGCCGGTCGCGGGCGTCGTACATCTCGCGGGCCGCGGTCTCGTCCTCGTGGGCGAAGCGGTTGAGCGCGGCCTCCAGGCCTCGCGACAGCTCCCACAGGTTTTCGCTTGTCTCGCCGGCGGCGCTCCAGACGACGTCGCGCAGCCGGGTCCAGCTGTCCTTGAGGGCCGGCGCGCCGAAGTAGCCGGGCCGGTCGAGCTTGTCGTCGTAGCTCGCCGTGGTCTCGCACGCGTTCCGGATCTCCGCGTACTCGTCCGCCAGGCGGGGCAGGTCGATGCGGGCGGCTTGGCGTAGCCGTTCGAGCGGACCGCCGAACACGGCGCCTCGCATTTCGTCGCTCATGGCCGATCACCCCCGCGAAGTGAAACGCATTCGATATTTCGCGTGCCACCCACTCATGTCCGGCCAGGTTATCAATGCCTTCAATGCCCGGAAGCGCCTTGCTAATCGAATTCGGTCAAGATCTCAAGGGTTGCGCCGGTCCCAGGGCAGCCAGTACCGGTAGCGTGGACGCGGCGCCGGCGGGACGCCTCCGGATGCGCTCCGATCGTCGGCCTCGATACGGGCCGGCAACTCGGGACCACCGGCCGGCGCGCCGTTCCCGCGGTTCAGGGCTGGTCGGAGGAGAGGATCAGCGCCTGCATGGCGGTCAGCGCTTCCTGCATCGGATGAACGAATCGCCGGCGGAAGCCTTCGGAGTCCTGGTAGGGGCCGATGTAGTCGGTCAGGACGGGAAGGGTGGCCAGCGGCACCTCCTGATCCGCCTGAACGGTCGGCCGGAATGTTTCGAATTCGCTGAGGATCGAGCGGAGGAAATCCTCGGCGGAACTGATCGACGTTCTTATCCGGGCGCTCGTGGCGAAGCTCTCGGTGTCGGCGCGAAGCACGTGCGAAAAGGTCTCGAACCACAGCTGCGCGTCAAGGACCGTCTGCATGAGTTCGTCGTAACGGTCGACCTTGACCCACGGCGTGTCCACATCCCGCGCGTAGGTGAGGGCGTGAGCACGCAGCAGCCGGCGTGCTCTCTTGACGGTGTTGTACTGCTCGACGAGCTCGCGAAGGTAGCGTTGCCGGGACTCTCGCACGAGGATCGCACGGTCCTCGGCCCGCCGGGCGCGTTGCGCACGCTGCTCGGCGTCCCGGTTGAACGCCTGATAGATCAAGGACACCGCCCCGCCGAGGAGCGCGATGAAGACGAACTGCAGCAGGACCTTGTAGGCCTCGGCTCCGACGGCCTTGGTGACGGTCTCCGCCCGGGTGATGAGCAGGATCGCGAAGGCCAGGCTGACGAGCAGGAACGCGGCGATGGCGGCGGTGAGCCGGCGAGCGCGGTTCGGACGGTGAGCGTCTATCGGGCCATCCTAGCCAACGGGAACACCCTCGCAAGCCGGTGAGCCCGGCACCGGAAAGATCGACGGACTTTCCTAGAATCCCGTCCGGGGTGACAGGCTCAGGGGCGCCGAGGAGTGATGATGCCCGGGGATGACGGGAGTCCGCAGTTCGACGAGGCCGCGCAAAAGGCCGTTGACGAGTGGCGTAAGCGTACCGGTGCGAATCTGGAGCTCATGAGAAGAATCGTCACCGGTGGCACCGATGACGATCTGTTCTCGGCAACACTGTCCACACCCCTCGACGGCTATCGAGAGATCATCGTCAAGAGGTGCCGGCCCCGCCCGGACGGGGGATTCGAGTCCGTTCGTCTCAACAAGGCACTGGCAGCGAACCGCGAGTTCGCTGAGAGACATCTCGTCACGCAGGTGTGCGACCCACTGCCGGTCGCCGACGGGGGAACCGTCCTCCTGCAACAGATCGCCAACGACTCCCTGGAGAACAGTCAGACGCTGGCTCAGGCGCTCCAAAAGAAGCATGGTTGGCATGACTGGACCGAAACGGTAAAGGATCTCACGCGACAGCTGATCGACGGATGGGGATACGGTCGCGAACCAGAGACCACGGACGCGAAGTCTTTGCTGCGCTCCATTCTGAAGCACCGGCTGAGCCCCGAGGGAAAGCTCGCGAAGTGGCTCGAAATGCACTTTTCCGCGGCCCTGAACACGCGGAACACCAAGCTGCGCATCTTCGGAGAACGGTCGCCTCTGGCGAACCCCTGGGCCCTGGCATCCGATGAGACAGACTTCGGCTCGAATGTCGAGGTGCAGAACTGGACAGGCAACAGCCACGGCGATCTGCATCCGGGAAACATCATCGTTCCGAAGGATGCGAAGAGTCGGGCTTCTTTCCGCCTGATCGATCTCAGCCGTTTCGAGGAGAAGGTACCGCTCACCCTCGATCCGACGTACCTCCGTCTCACCGCGATCGCTCCCCGGCTGATGGACCTGGAGCACAACCACCGAGCCCAAGCCGAGCTGGTCGACCTCCTCGTCGCCCGCCCCACCGACAAGGAGAGATGGGACGAAGTCGAGCCCGACATGGTCCCGTTGCTTCGTGAGGTGCGTTCCGTCGGCGACGAGTGGCTCAAGAAACGGGGAGTCGCAGAGAAATGGCACAGGCTGAACCTGCTCGCTCTCTGCGCCAACGGACTCATCCTGACGTCCCGGAACAACCTGACGCCGGAACTGCAGGAGTACTACTTTCGCATCGCCTGCCGGGCCGCCGACGAGTTGCTTGGCGATGAGGAGTCGTCGCCCGCGTACGCGAAGACGGACGTGGAGGCTTCCAAATCCGTCGTGCCTCTCATGGCCATCCCGCCGAGGCCTCAGGTGCCCGCCCGGCCGCAGTGGGAGCTTCTGCCGCGGGAGGTCGACGTTCGATGGAGGAAGGATCTCGGCGCCAGAGTCGAGCGTGATACACCGGAGTCGATCGAGATCCACCTGATTCCGGTGGAGGACCTGACTCCCTGGAGGCTGGCTCTCACCGATCTCGAAGGGATCGATGGCCACCTGCGCGAGTCGGGACGGCGAGACGGCTTGTTCCCGCAGGATCTGGAGCTGCGCACACGCTTCGGCGCCGTTCGGGCGAAGCGGGTTTCCTCCCCTGACGACAGGGTGTGCCTCGTGGTCGGGGACGTCGACGAGGTGGCTGGCCTCGCGGTCACCCGGCAGGGTGGAAGGTCGGGGTGGGTTCCGCTCCTCCGCCGTGGTCACCTCGCTGTTCTCGACCGGGGCGAGGTCACGAAACAGATCCGGCAGCTGATCGAGACGCTCTCCTCGCTGCCGATCGGACACGGCCGCCGGGTGGCCCTGGCGGTCGGACTCGAACCGGCTCAGCGACTCACGATGGCCGACCCCGACGGCCCGCCGCGCTTCGCCCAGATTCTGCGGCCCCACATCCGCCCGCCGGTCCAGGACATGATCGAATGGCGCTGGCTCGAACAGGCTCCGGACGCGGTGAGCGATGAGCTCGCGGCCCGCGTCGCAGCCGCCTTCCGGGAGTCGTGGCAGCCGGGGTACCACCACGACGCGCGGAGCGTCATTCCTTCGTGACGGCGCCGGACGCGGTGACCCGGCAGGTGAGAGTCTCCTTCGTCCACGGGCGTGGCGCTCCGCGAACAACAAGACCCTTCATCTCCGGTACGCCGTGCGCCGTCCCCACCGAATCCGCCCCGTCCCGTCCGCACGGCGCGAGCGTCTGCCAACCCGGCCTGTGCCGCGGCCGCCGGGCTGAGATCGGTGGCCGAGAAACGGCCCCCACCTTCGGTGGAGGCCGTTTCGTCTATTTGATAGCGGATCGTCCGCCGTCGTCGGCTCGGGCAGGGCAGATCAGCAGTGCTTGCTGTTGTACCCGCCGAGGCCGCCGCCGAGCAGGCCGAGGCCGTTGCCGCTGAGGATGTCGCTGGCGTTGACCGCGATCGGAACCTGAATGCCGTTGAGCAGGCCGATGTTGTTGACGTCCTTCATGCTGGCGGACGCCACACCCTGGTAGCTGGTCTCCGAGCAGTCGATGTCGATCTCGAATCCGGGCGGCGGGCTGCCGGCCTGCGCAGCGGCGGGCGCGATCATCAGGGCGCCGGCAGCGAGAGCAGCCACGGCGAATGCCTTACGGGTGTAGTGCTTCATGTTGACCCAGTAGCCTTTCTGTAGGAGGGTCCGATTTGCCCTGATCTTAGGCAGACCGATGAGACACCCGCAGGGGAAACCAATCTTGAAACATGCCGGAAATAAGCGAACTCCCTATCGAAACTACTATAAATTGGGACGTAAGGTCTGATTCCGCCACAATCTCCCACAGATCCGGCTTTTCCCGGTAGCCCAGTCGAGCGACCAGCCTCACCGCACGGCTGCGGCCGACGGCCACGCCGTCCACACGCGAGGATTACGGCATGTCTAACCCCTCCTTCGTGGTGACCGGTGCGGCACAGGGGATCGGCCGGGCGATCGCGGAACGGCTGGCGGCCGACGGGCACGTGGTCGTCCTGGACGTCGCCGACCGGCTCGACTGGCGGCAGGATCGGGTCACGCTGGTTCACGGCGACGCCGCCGACCCGGCCGTGGCCCAGCGGGCGGCCGTCACAGCCGAGGCCGCCGGCCCGTTGACCGGCTGGGTCAACAACGCGGCGGTCTTCCACGACGCCGGGCTGGCGGCCGATCCGGTCCGGCGCGTCCTTCACCTGATCACCGCGAACCTCGCCCTGGCCGTGACCGGTTGCCACACCGCCGTCAACCACCTCCGTGCACACCGCCGGGCCGGCGCGATCGTGAACGTCTCCTCCCACCAGGCACAGCGCCCGGTCCGCGGGGCGCTGCCCTACGCCACCGCGAAGGCCGCCATCGAGGGCCTGACCCGGGCGGTCGCCGTGGACCACGGCCCGGACGGGATCCGGGCCAACGCGGTGGCGCTCGGTTCGATCACCACCGAGCGGTACGAGCGGTACCGCGCCGAACACCCGCAAGCGGACGCCCAGATGGCCGCACTGCATCCGCTGGGCCGGGTCGGCACACCGGCCGAGGTGGCCGCCGCCGTCGCCTTCCTGCTGTCCCCGGCTGCCGGTTTCATCAACGGTGCGATCCTGCCGGTCGACGGCGGCCGCGCGGTCAACGGCCCCGACCCGGAGGCCCGCTGACCGGCGCTCACCCGCCAGCCGAGCGGTCCTGGCTGGTCGTGGGCGCTGTCCCAGACGCTCCGAGACAGCGCCCACGACCAGCCG
>NZ_JBFAMR010000064.1:17997-49661 GCF_040656595.1 Actinoplanes sp. NPDC049802 | reverse complement strand
CTGGTCGAACGCGACTTCACCGTCGACGCGGCCGCGGTCGACACCCGCTGGTGCGGCGACATCACCTACATCAACACCTGGGAAGGCTGGCTGTACCTGGCTACGGTCATCGATCTGGCATCGCGCCGGGTCGTGGGCTGGGCCGTGGCCGACCATCTCAAGACCGACCTGGTCGACGCTGCCCTGTCCGACGCTCTGAACCGGCGCCGCCCCGCCGACGGGCTCGTTTTTCATTCCGATCGCGGCTGTCAATACACCAGTGCTCAGCACGCCCGCCTCGCGAAGCGGCACGGCGTGCGGCTGAGCGTGGGCCGGCGCGGGCAGTGCTGGGACAACGCGGTTGCCGAGTCGTTCTTCTCGACCCTGAAGACCGAGCTGATCCACCGGCAGGCCTGGCCCACCCGTAAAGCCGCTCACCAGGCGACATTCGAGTACATCGAGGGCTGGTACAACACCCGGCGTCGGCACTCCAGCCTCGGCTACCTCAGCCCTGCCGCTTACGAAGGCGGCACCGTCATCAGCCTGCTACCCGCGCTCAAGGTAGCCTGAAGATCAACTCATCGACCCTGTCCGTCGAAACGGGTCAAGCCCAAGCTTCTTGGTGGTGGCCCGGTGGTGTGTCATCACGACTCGGGCCCGAACAACACTGTCTTCCGGGACGGTCAGCCCGTTGCCTTCATCGACTTCGATTTCGCCGCAGTCGGTGACCCACTCGAGGATGTCGCCTATATGGCCTGGTCGTGGTGCATCTCGTCGAAGCCGGCTCGGGGAGATGCGGCGAGCCAGGCGCGTCAGGTTCGTGTCCTGGCTGATGCCTACGGGTTTTCCGAAGGTCAGCGTCACCGGCTGGTGGACGCCATCGAGGAACGATTCGCGCGCAACGAGCGATTCTGGGGTGAACGCGCGCAGCACGGGCCGCCCGTGATCTCTGGTCCTGCGGTTGCCGAGGTGTTGGCGTGGACGTTGAGAGAGAAAGCTTTTGTGACGCGTCATCGGCGCGTATTCGCGGCCACGCTTGCATAGGACGGTGCTCCGACGGCCGTCAGCCCAGCCACGCGTCTCTGGCGTCGCTCGGTGGGTCATGGTCATGTCGGCCAGCACGAGCACCACGTGCCGCTGGCTCGGAGCGCCACCCCGAAACGGCGCTGGATGGTGTCACTCAGTTTCGGGCCGCCCGCGTAGTAGCTGCTCGGAGGCGTTGAAGTGGCGCTGGAACTCGGCGACATCGATCTCGGGCAAGCCGCCGGCATGGCGCTCGCGGTCGGCGATATACGGCGCTGGTGTTCACCGACGTAATTCGGGCGGCCGGGAGACAGACTTCAGTGGCACGCGGACACACCTCGATGGCAAAGACACGTCTCTGCGTGCGCTGCCAGCCGGTGACCGGGCACGCGGAGAGCGTGCCCGGTCTGGAAAGAGCGACCGCCCGGGGAGAGTGACCATCCCCGGAAGGGCAGCCGCCTGAGGACGGTGACCTCTCGGGGAGAGTGACCTCTCGGGGAGAGTGACCTCTCGGGGAGAGTGACCTCTCGGGGAGAGTGACCTCTCGGGGAGAGTGACCTCTCGGGGAGAGTGACTACTCGGGGAGCGTGACTACTCGGCGACGGTGATGATGCGCCGGCGACGAGCCATCCGGAAGGCGATGAAGCCCGCGGCCAGCAGAGCCGCGCCACCGCCGGCGATCAGGCCGGCCGGGGCGCCGGTGATCGGCAGGCCACCACCGGAACCACCGGAGGTCAGCTTGACGGTGAGGGCGGCCTTGTTGTTGTCCTTGTTCTTGTCCTGCACGCCGCCGTTGATGGTGACCGAGCCGGCCTTGTGCTCGGCCACGTCGAGGATCTCGGCGGAGAGGCTGAACAGGTAGCGGCCCTTGTTCGGCACGCTCTCCACGACCAGGCAGACCAGGTCGGTGACCTGGGCCAGGTCGGTGATCGACTCGTCGATGTCGGTAAGGGAGGTGCCGGGCAGGCAGCGCTCGTCGACCTTCATCAGTTCGATGCCGGTCGGCAGTTTGATGTGCGCGTACTGGAGGGAGGCCATGCTCGGCGGCACGGTGCCGGACGGGCCGAGGTTGCGCAGGCCCACCTCGGCGGTGCGCTCCTCGCCGATCTCACCGGTGAAGGCGCCGCCGACGGCCGCGGTCTCCGCCGTCGACTTCGGCACGGTCACTGAGAAGATCGCGTAGTTGTCGTCCTCGTTGAGGTCTTCGGCGACTTCCGGCTCCTCGGCGGTGGCCGACGAGACGGCTTCCAGCGTCAGCGTCTTGCCGGGCGCGTCGGAGTTCCGTTTGGTGAAGTCGAAGACGTACTTCTCGGTGAGGCCGATCGCCACGACGTACACCGGGTATTCGAACGGCCCGCCCGCGTCGGGCTGCACCTTGACCCGCAGCGGGGTGTTCTCCGGCAGGGTGAAGGCGCCGCCGGCGGCCAGCGGCTCGTTGAAGACGCAGAGGAAGCCGCCGACCTCGGTCTCCTTCTCACAGTTGCGGTAGTTGAGGACCGGCGTCACGCCGTACGGGGCCATCACCACCAGGCCGAGGGCGGCGACCTCCTTGTTGCCGCTGTTGCGGACCAGGACCGGCACGTCGGCGCTCTTGCCGTGGGCGAGTTTCAGGTCGGCGATCTCGTCGACTTCGAGGTCGACGCCACCCTTGTCGGTGCGGACCACCGTGATGGACGTCTCGTCGCTGGGCTGCTCGCCGACGGCGGTGCTGAGCGCGATGCTCTTGGCCGGGTCGGCGGCGCCCGCCGCGGCGGCCGGTTTCACCGTGAACTTGACGCTTCGCCGCTGTCCGGGCGCCAGGTCGCCGATGGCGCAGGCGTTGCCGGCGTCGCAGCCGGCGGGCGCGGTGAACCCCAGGTCGGCACTGATCGGTTTGGCGGCGCTGCCGAAAGTGAGAATCACGTTTTCGGCGGTAACGTCACTGAGGTTGTAAAGGTCGAATTTAACCGTCTTCGACTGACCGTTGATGACGGTCACCGTTTCCGGGCTGATAATGCCGATATAGGGCACCTCAACCTCATCCGCGGCCTGAGCCGGCAGGGACAGGCCGGTGAGGGCCAGCCCGGATGCCGCGGTGGTCAGGGCAAGACGGCTGAACAGGGCGCGCAGTCGCATGGTCACCGTTTCGAACTGATTCGGCCGGCGAGAGAATCGGCCGGGAAGTTCGAGGATCTTAGAACGCGGCGCGACGAAGATCAAACGTCGGCGAAGAACGGGCCGCCGGCCGAAAGGCTGGGCACTTCGCCTCGTTCCGCCGCGCGCCGGGCGAATTCCCGGAGGCCGGCGATCTGTCGTTGCCCGAGGGAGAAGTCGAGGGCCCGGAAATAGTTGGCGAGGGTGGCCGCGTCGAACGGCTCCCAGCGGGCGGCCGCCTCGGCCACCTCGTCCAGCTCGCCGAGGCACAGGTCGCGGGATCGCTGAAACGCCACGTGCACGTCCTTGACGAGGCCGGGGTGCGCGGCCGCGAATTCCCGCCGGACCGCCCAGACGGCGAAGACCATCGGCAGGCCGGTCCACTCCTTCCACGCCTCGGCCAGGTCGATCACCTGGAGGCCGTTGCCGGGCGCCTCATGCATCGCCCGAAGCGCCGGGTCGCCGATCAGCACGCCGGCGTCGGCCTCCAGCAGCATCTGCGACAGGTCGGGCGGGCAGCGGAAGTATTCGGGCTCGGCGCCGTACCGCTCGGAGAGCAGCATCTGGGCGAGCATCACGCCGGTCCGGGAGGTGGAGCCGAGCGCGACCGGCCGCCCGTCCAGCTCGGCCGGCGGACGGGTGGACACCAGGTTGACCGAGAGGACCGGACCGTCGCTGCCGACCGCCAGATCGGGCAGGAGCAGCAGCTCGTCGGCGTGCCGCAGGTACTCGACCAGGGTGATCGGCCCGATGTCGAGGCCACCGGCGACGAGTTCGGCGCTGAGCCGCTCCGGGGTGTCCTTGTGCAGGTCGACGTCGAGGAGGGCGCCCGATCGCATCAACCCCCAGTAGATGGGCAGGCAGTTGAGGAACTGAATGTGCCCGACCCGGGGCCGACGGACGCTGTCGCTCATGCAGCGACGTTATCCCCGATCTTCCCCGTGCGGTGAGCCACGTGGCCCTTATCGCACCGGCCCGCTGCGCCGTTACCGATGGGAGGTGCCGAGCGGAATTCGGTGGACAGGTGGTGGACATCGCGTAGCGTGGAGGACCGCTTGACGGCCGTGGTGAGAATGCACCGCAGCGGACGTCCCCGCGCCGAGGGGCGACCGAACCGCCCTTTCTCGGATACGCGAGCAGACTCGATCCGCATTTGAGGACGACCTGTGCCCACTACCGATCTGGACACCGAACTCACCGCCGAACGATCCCATCTCACCGAGTCGCGGGCCGCTCTGCGGCGGATGCGGGACCGCGCCGAGACTCTCTTCGCCTCCGGTGACCGGGTCGCCGGCGACGCGTACACCGCCGAACAGTTGGGCCGGCACATGGCCCGCCGGGTCAAGGAGCTGGCCGACGATCCGGAGACGCCGCTGTTCTTCGGCCGTCTGGACATGTCCGACGGCGTCTACCACGTGGGCCGACGGCACGTCACCGACGACGCCGGCGAGCCGATGGTGCTGGACTGGCGGGCGCCGCTCTCCCGGTCGTTCTACCGGGCCAGTGTGCGTGATCCGCAGGGGGTGGCCACCCGCCGCCGGTTCGGTTTCGTCAAGGGTGACCTGACCAGCTTCGAGGACGAGCATCTGGACCGCGGTGAGGAGTTGGGCACCAGCAGCCGGATCCTGACCGCCGAGATCGAGCGGCCGCGCGTCGGCCCGATGCGGGACATCGTCGCCACCATCCAGCCGGAGCAGGACGAGCTGGTCCGCGCCGATCTGGCGGATTCGATCTGTGTGCAGGGGGCGCCCGGCACCGGTAAGACGGCGGTCGGCCTGCACCGGGCCGCCTACCTGCTCTACCTGCACCGGGAGCGGCTGCGGAAGTCGAAGGTGCTGATCGTCGGGCCGAACACGGCGTTCCTGTCCTACATCTCGGCGGTTCTGCCGACCCTCGGCGAGGTGGAGGTGCTGCAGTCCACGCTGGACGATCTGGTGGGCCGTGCCCCGGTCAAGGCGATCGACACGGATGCCGCGAAAACCATCAAACATGACGTACGGATGGCCGAGGCGCTGAGCCGGGCACTGTGGAGCCGGATCAGCAGACCGACCGAGCCGATCATGGTGTCGGACGGCTCGTACCGGTGGCGGATCGACGTGGAGCCGCTGCGCCGGATCGTCGACGAGGCCCGCCGTGAGGGCTTGCCGTATTCGGTCGGCCGGGAGCGGGTCCGGGCTCGTGTGGTGGGTCTGCTGCAACGCCAGTCGGAGTACCGGACCGGTAACTCGCCGACCGACTCGTGGCTGCGGAAGATGAGCCGGATCGGCCCGGTCACCGGGTTCCTGGAGTCGGTCTGGCCGGCGGTCACCCCGGAGGCGCTGGTGGTGGACTTTCTGACCGAGCCGGTGACGGATCTGCTGTCCGAGGAGGAGAGGGCGGCGATCCGCTGGGCGAAGCCGCCGCGGACGGTGAAGTCGGCGAGGTTCAGCACGGCCGATCTGCTGCTGCTCGACGAGGCGGCGGGGCTGCTGGAGCGGGAGACCAGTTTCGGTCACGTGGTGGTCGACGAGGCGCAGGACCTGTCGCCGATGCAGGCTCGGGCGATCGCCCGGCGCAGTGAGCACGGCTCGATCACGCTGCTCGGCGATCTGGCGCAGGGCACGGCGCCGTGGGCGACCACTGACTGGCGCGACCTCCTGGGCCATCTGGGCAAGCCGGATGCCACGGTGGTGCCGTTGACGGTGGGCTTCCGCGTACCGGAGGTGGTGGTGAGGCTGGCCAACCGCCTGCTGCCGGCGCTCGGGGTGAATGTGCCCGCCGCGGTCTCGCTGCGACCGGACGGAGATCTCGCCGTGGTGCCGGTCGCGGAGCCGGCGGATCTGGACGCGGCGACGATGGCCGAGGTGACGGCCGCGCTGGCGCACGAGGGGTCGGTCGCGGTGATCGCGGCGGATGCCGCGGTCGAGCGGCTGCGCGGGCATCTGGACGCTGCCGGCGTCGAGCACGCGACGCCCGATGACGTCGACGCCGGCGCGCGCGTCACGGTGGTGCCCGCCACGCTGGTCAAGGGCCTGGAGTACGACCATGTCATCGTGCACGAGCCGGCCGACATCGTGGCCGCCGAGCCGAAGGGCCTGAACCGCCTGTACGTAGTGCTCACCCGTGCTGTGACCAGGCTTTCGGTGTTGTACGCCAAGCAGTTGCCGGAGGCGCTTACGCTCTCGTGATGCTTCGTATCGGTGTGATGTTCGACCGCGACCGTGCCCCCGAGGAACTGCCCGGCTTCGCCGCCGCCCTGGAGGAGGCCGGCGCCGACGATCTTTGGGTGGTGGAGGACCTGGGCTGGACCGGAGGTGTCAGCGCCGCGGCGCTGGCGCTGGCCGCCACGTCCCGGTTGCGGGTGGGCATCGGGATCGCGCCGGCCCCGCTGCGCAGCCCGATGCTGTACGCCATGGAGGTCGCCAACCTGGCACGGGTTCATCCCGGCCGGGTGGTGGCCGGTCTCGGGCACGGCGTCCGTGACTGGATGCGCCAGGTCGGTGTCGCCCCGAAGTCGCCGCTGGCCATGTTGGAGGAGACCGTCTCGGCGGTGCGCGGCCTGCTGCGTGGCGAGACGGTGACGCTGGACGGCCGGGAGGTGCATCTGGACGGTGTCCGTCTGGTGCACCCGCCCGAGGTGGTTCCGCCGGTGGTCACCGGGGTGATCCGGGAGAAGTCGCTGGAGCTGTCCGGCCGGGCGGCGGACGGCACCATCCTGGTCGAGGGTCTGTCGCCGGCGAAGTTGGTGGAGGCCATCGGTCATCTGCGGCGGGGTGGCGCCGGCCCGGAGCACGAGGTGATCGGGTTCACCTTCCTGCACGTCGACGAGGATGCCGAGCGGGCGGCCCGGACGGCCGCGGCGCAGCTCACCGGTCAGGCCGGGTTCCTGGGCATCGCTCCGGAGGAGGTGTTCGGCCTGCTCGGCCCGGCCGAGGGCATCCCGGCGAAGGTGGACGCTCTCGTCGAGGCGGGGGTGCACACGGTGGTCCTGCGGCCGTTCGGCGACGATCATCTGGGTCAGTCGCTGGCCGCCCTCAAGGCTCTGGGCCGCTGAGACGACTCCAGTTATCCACAGCCTGAACCAGCAGGCTGTGGATAACTTCCTGATGGGTGCTGGCCGTGCGGTCGGCCGGGCCCGGCGGGCCCCGGTGGATCTCTCTACAGTGGTTTGATCCAGCGGGACCACTCGTTTTGCGGCTGGTAGCCGTGCCGGGCCCAGATCCGGTGGGCGGTCTCGTTGGCGTCCAGGACCATGGCGTCCGCCCGGGTCCCGCCGAAGGCGCGGAAGCGCTGCTCGGCCGCGGCGATCAACCGGCCGCCGATGCCGGCGCGGCGTCGGCCGGGTGCGACCGCCAGCCGGTAGAGGTGGCAGCGCCAGCCGTCCCAGCCGGCCACGATCGTGCCGACGATCTCGTCGCCGTCGACCGCGACGATCAGCGCCGAAGGGTCGCGCCGGTGCAGCGCCTCGACGGCTTCGGCGGTGTCGGTGGGGCGGCTGTCGTTCTCCGCGGCCGTCTCCCAGAACCTCAGCACGGCTGCCAGCTCGTGGAACGTCGCCGACCGCAAGATCAAGTCGCTCATTCCGCCACTGTAGTCAACTTTATGGCACAAAGTTCTTTGACTTTGCGTCGTAAAGTCGAGACATGACATCGATGGATCCCTCTGAAGCGCTGGACCTCATCCAGCGGGAGCGGGCCAACGCCGGGCGCGCGCTGACCCCCGACCCCCGGTTGATGTATTGGCCGTGGGGCCTGACCTGGCTGATCGGTTTCGGCCTGTCCTTCCTGCGCTACGGCCCCGGCGGGCGGGTCCTGGTCGCCATGCCCGAGTGGGTGCCGCTGATCGGCCTGACCGCGCTGATGATCGCCGCGGGCGTCTTCACCGGCGTGGTCGGCGCGCGATCCAGCCGATCGGTCTCCGGCCCGACGAGCCGGCAGGGCGTCTGGTTCGGGATCGCCTGGTCGGCCGGCTTCAGCGGCCTGGCGGTCACCTTCGGCCAGATCAGCGAGATGCTTCCGGAACACCTGCTGGGCCTGCTCTGGGGCGGCGGCATCGTCGCCCTGGTCGGCGCGCTCTACATGGCCGGCGCCGCGATCTGGAACGACCGGACCATGTTCGTGCTGGGCGCCTGGATCAGTGCGGTGAACGTGATCGGCGTCCTCTGCGGGCCCGGCTGGCACGCGCTGGTGGCCTCGATCGCCGGCGGTGGCGGTCTGCTGGTCGCCGGCCTGATCGGCTGGCTGCGGCTGCGATGACCATCGACGAGCCCACGATCCCCGATCTCGACCCGGTCATCCACGCGCAGGCACGGCTCCGGGTAGTCGCTGCCCTGTCCCAGCTCAACGGCGGCGACCGGATCGCCTTCCCACGCCTGCAGGAGATCCTGCGAATGACCCCCGGCAACCTCTCGGTGCACCTGCGCAAGCTCGAGGAGGCCGGATACGTCGAGGTCACCAAGACCCACCGGGGGCGCACCCCGGCCACCCTCGTGCGGCTCACCAACCGGGGCCGGTTCGCCTTCGAGGAGTACGTCGCCGCCCTGCGCACCCTGATCACCCCGGGAGAGGACCCGTCATGATCCACGCCCGCGCTCAGAGCGTCACCCGGCGCTTCGGCGCCACGATCGCCCTGGAGGACGTCGACCTCGAGGTCCGCCGCGGCGAACTGGTCGGCCTGCTCGGGCCGAACGGCGCCGGCAAGAGCACCCTGGTCAGCCTGCTCACCGGCAGCCGCCGTCCGACGTCCGGCCGGGTCGAGCTCTGCGGCGGCGACCCGCGCGATCCGGCGAGCCGGCGCACGCTGGGCGTCACCCCGCAGGAGACCGGTCTGCCCGCCTCGCTTCGCGTCGGCGAGGTCATCGATTTCGTACGCGGCCACTTCCCCGATCCACTGCCCCGCGACGAGCTGCTGGACCGCTTCGGACTGTCCGGTCTGGCACGCCGCCAGACCGGTGGGCTGTCCGGCGGGCAGCGGCGACGGCTCGCGGTGGCCCTCGCCTTCACCGGCCGTCCGGAGATCGTCTTCCTGGACGAGCCGACCACCGGACTGGACGTGGAGGCCCGGCGCGCGCTCTGGGACGCCATCCGCGACTTCCACGCGGGCGGCGGCACGGTCGTGCTGACCAGCCACTACCTGGAGGAGATCGAGGCGCTGGCGAACCGGGTGGTGGTGCTCGCCGCGGGGCGGGTGCTGGCCGACGACAGCGTGACGGCGGTGCGCGGGATGGTCGGGATCCGCCGGGTCAGCCTGACTTCACCCGTACCCCTGACTGATTTTGATTTTGAGGGGCTGGTGTCGGTGGAGCGTGCGGGTGATCGCGTGCATCTGCTCACGCCGGACGCGGACCGCATGGTTCGCACCCTGGTCTCGCGTGACGTGCCGTTCCGTGACTTGGAGGTCCGGCCGACCTCGCTGGAAGAGGCGTTCCTGGCCATGACCGGAAAGGACTCCTGATGACGGCCCTGACCCTGACCCACGCCCGTTTCCAGATCATCGAGATTCTGCGTATCCCGATCGCCGTGGTGGGCAGCGCGTTCTGGCCGGCCGCGTCGATGCTGGCGTTCGTGGTGCCGTTCGTCGGCGACGAGCCGGTGTACGCGACCTACGCGACCGCCTCGATGATCACCTTCGCGGTGATGAACACCAATCTCTTCCAGTACGGCATCGGCGTCTCCGAGGACCGCGCCCAACCGTGGGACCCCTATGTGCGGACCCTGCCGGCCGGGACGGTGCCCCGGTTCGCCGGCCGGATCCTGACCGGGCTGCTCATGATGGCCGTCGCGCTGATCCCGGTGGTGCTGATCGCGGCCCTGTTCACCGAGGCGACCGTGACGCCGGCCGGCTTCCTCGGCGCGGTCGCGGTGTGCGCCGTGACCTCCGTCCCGTTCATCCTGATGGGACTGTCGATCGGCTACGCGCTGCCGCAGAAGGCCGCGCTCGTGGTGGCGCAGATCCTGTTCCTGCCGCTCGCCTTCGGCGGTGGTCTGCTGACTCCGCCGGGTGGCGCGCCGGGTTTCGTGGAGGATCTGGCGCCCTATCTGCCGACCGGCGGCGCGGTCCGCCTGATGTGGGCGACGGTGGGCAATTTCCCGTTCGATACCGGTTCGATGCTGGCGCTGGCCGGGTGGACGATGCTCTTCGGCGGGCTCGCGGTGTGGGCCTACCGGCGTGACGAGGGTCGCCGGTTCGGATAATAAGGCGACACTTTCATACGGCCACAGGAATGGAAATGCGACTATGCCAGGCATGACCGTTCCGTCGCCCGGCGTGCCCAACTGGGTGGATCTGGCCACCGCCGACCTCGATGACGCGATCCGCTTCTACACCGCGCTGTTCGGCTGGAACGCCGAGATCTCCGGCGACGACTTCGGGGGTTACACCACCTTCCAGCTGAACGGGCTGCCGGTCGCCGGGGCGGGACCGCTCTTCGGGGAGGGGCAGCCGACCGCCTGGAGCACGTACATCGCGACCACCGACGCCGACGCGGTCGCCGCCCGGGTGGAGGGCGCGCTCGGCAAGGTGCTGGTGCCGCCGTTCGACGTGATGGACCAGGGGCGGATGGCGGCGTTCCTGGATCCGGCCGGAGCGCCGTTCAGCACCTGGGAGGCCGGGATGATGCGCGGCGCCGAGGTGTTCGACCTGCCGGGCTCGCTGACGTGGAACGAGTTGAACACCCGGGACCTGGACGGCGCGATGGCCTTCTACGGGTCGGTGTTCGGCTGGACGTTCCGGCAGTCGGGGGTCACCGGCCTGCCGTACGTGATCTGTGAACGCGACCACGTGCCGGTCGCCGGGATGCAGCTGATGGTCGGCAGCGGCTGGCCGGACGATCTGCCCGCACACTGGCTGGTCTACTTCGCCGTCGGCGACTGCGACGCGTCGGCCGAGCACGCCTTCGCGCTGGGCGGCCGGATCGTGCATCCGCCCACCACCATCGCCGCCGGACGGTACGCGGTGCTCGCCGATCCGCAGGGCGGCATGTTCGCGATCCTGGCGAAACGCCGCTGACCGCTCAGCCGAGCAGGGTCGGGACCTTCTCGAACAGTTGGGTCGTGTAGGTCATCATCTCGCGGAGCATCCAGTTGCCGGTCAGCAGCAGGGCCGCGCCGATCGCCACCGCCTTCGGGACGAAGGACAGCGTCGCCTCCTGGATCTGCGTCACCGACTGGAACAGCGAGATGGCGAACCCGACCGCCAGCGCGGTCAGCAGCACCGGCGCCGACATCTTCGCCGCGATCGTCATGGCCTGCATCGCGATCTCCACCACCGTCGTGTCCGTCATGCCCGTCAGTTCGCCGGACTTGAGGAAACCCGGAGTGCGGAACGGGCGCTATCCGGTTGCCGTCCGGTTGCGCGAGATCAACCGCGGACGGCCACCACCAGCGGCCCCCGGTCGCCCTCGACGATCCGGACCTTGACCCGGTAGTGCTCGGCCAGGTTCGTCTCGGTCAGCACCTCGGCGGGCGGGCCGGACGCCACCACCCGGCCGGAGGCCAGCAGGTACATGCGGTCGGCGTACTCACCGGCGGTGGTCAGGTCGTGCATGGTGGCGAGCACGGTCAGGCCCCGCTCGGCACGCAACCGGTCCACCAACTCCAGCACCTCCTGCTGGTGGCCGATGTCCAGCGCGCTCGTCGGCTCGTCCAGCAGCAGGATCCCGGCGCCCTGGGCGAGCGCCCGGGCCAGGAACACCCGCTGCCGTTCCCCTCCGGAAAGCGTCTCGAGACGCCGGCCGGCGAAGGGCTCCAGGTCCAGCACGGCGAGGACCTCCTCGGCCGCGGCCAGGTCCGTCGCCGACTCCCTGCCCAACGGCGGCACATACGGGGTACGCCCGAGCAGCACATAGTCGAAGACCCGCATGGCCGGCGGCACCACCGGCGACTGGAGCACCGTGGCAACCGCCTTGGCCCGCTCGCGCCGTGACAGGCGGTCGGCCGCGACACCGTGCAAGCGGACCGATCCGCCGAACGGCAGCAGCCCGCCGATCGCCCGCAGTGCCGTGGACTTGCCGGCGCCGTTCGGCCCGATGACGGTCACCCACTCGCCCTCGGCCACGTCGAGATCGACGCCGTCGACGATGAGAGACCCGTCCAGCCTCACCGTGAGCCGTTCGACCTCGATCGCGTTTCCGCTCGTCCCGGCGTTGTCCGGCCGGTGCGCAGAAGCGGCATCCCGCCCCATGTCGGCACGGTCCGGCCGGTTGGTGGAACCGGTATCACGTCTCATGTCGGCACCGCCCGGTTGGTGCGCAGCACCAGCACGAAGAAGGGCGCGCCGAGGAACGCGGTGACCACACCGATCGGGATCTCCGCGTCCCCGCCCGCGGTCCGCGCCACCAGATCGGTGAGGACCAGGAAGGCCGCCCCGAACAGCAACGACAGCGGCAGCAGCGACCGGTAACTCGGCCCGGTCAGCAGCCGCAGCGTGTGCGGCACGATGATCCCGACGAAGCCGATCAGCCCGGACACGCTGACCGCGGCCGCCGTGCCCAGCGACGCCGCGATGATCAGCACGTAGCGGGACCGCTGCGGATGCAGGCCGAGACTCGTCGCCTCGGCGTCGCCGACGGTCAGCACGTCCAGCTCGCGACGCTGGGCGAGAACGATCACGCTGGTCAGCGCCGCGTAGGGCAGGATCACCAGAACGTCGTGCCAGCCGGCGGTGGACAGCCGGCCGAGCGTCCAGGAGAACACCTCACGGACCGAGTCGAGGTTGCGCTGCAGCAGGTAGGTCTGCCCCGCCGACAGGAACACCGACACGGCCACGCCGGCCAGGATCAGCGTGGCCGGCGAGCGATCCCGGCCTCCGGCGGCGCCGAGCATCCAGGTCAGGGCGACCGCCCCGAGCGCGCCGACGAACGCCGCCATCGGCGCCCCGATCGGCAGCTCGAAGACGCCGTCGCCGGTGGCGCGCAGGACGATCACCGCGGTCACCCCGAGCCCCGCACCGGCGGCCACCCCGAGCAGGTGCGGATCGGCCAGCGGGTTGCGGAAGGCGCCCTGGTAGGCACCCCCGGCCAGGGCCAGCATCGCGCCGACCAGGAGTCCCAGCACCACTCGGGGCAGCCGGAGTTCGGTGAGGATCGCCACTTCACGGTCGGTCAGGCCGCTGTCCAGGCGTACCCCGGGAAGGAGATTGAGCATCTCGACCGCGACGCCGCCGGGCGGCAGCGGGACCGAGCCGAAGGCCAGCCCCAGGATCATCGCGCCCAGCAGCGTCAGCACGCCGGCCGCCAGCCACGCCGGGCGCAACCCGGCGGGCCGGCGCGGGCTCACGCCGTCACCACCGCTGCGCTCCGGCGTAGGCATGATCTCAAAACCGAGCCGATGGATGGCTCACGCCGGAACCTTGGCCACCGCGTCGGCGACAGCCTTGACCAGATCGACGGTACGGGGACCCCAGCGCGAGGCGATGTCGTCGTCGAGGGGGTAGATCTGCCCCTTGGCGACCGCGGTGATCGTGGACCAGCCGGGCCGTGCCCGCACGGTTTCCGGGGACTGCTGGCAGCACTTGGTGTCGGCCAGGAAGACGGTGTCCGGGTTGGCCTTGACCAGGGACTCCTGGGCGAGCTGCGGGTAGCCGCCGAGCTTGCCGTCCGGGTCGGCGGCGTCGGCCACGTTGGTCATCTCGAAGAGGTTGAACACCGAGCCGATGAAGGTCTTCGAGGTGGCCGAGTACAGGTCGGGGCTCAGTTCGTAGTAGTAGCTGAGCGGCTTGGCACGGGTCGGCGCCGCCTTGACGATCTTGTCGATGTCCGCGGCCATCCGCTCGTTCAGCGCTTTGGCCTCGGTGCCGTGGCCGGTGAGCGTGCCGAGCTCGGTGATCTCCCGGTAGGTGTCGTCCAGGGTCGTGGCGGCCGGTGACACGAACACCGGGATCGACAGTTTGCCGAGCTGGGCCACGATGCCGTCGGAGTCGCGGGAGAGCACCACGAGGTCCGGGTCCTTGGCGGCGATCGCCTCGGCGTTCGGCTTGAAGCCGGACAGGTCGGTCTTCGGGGCGTCCGCCGGGTGGTTGGACTGGTCGTCGACCGCGGTGACCTGTGGCCCGGCGCCGATCGCGAAGAGCATCTCGGTGGCCGTCGGGCTCAGCGAGACGATCTTCACGGGCTGGGCGGTCAGGGTCACGGTCCCGACCGTGACCGGGTACGCCGCTGCGGTGCTGGGCGCCGTGACGGTGGGCGCCGGCTCGTTGCCGGAACAGCCGGCGAGGAACAGTGCGGTGGCCGCTATAGCGGCAGTGAACAGGCGTCTCATCGGTCCTCCTGTCGGCCGGTCAGGTGGTGCTTCGCCGACAGGGCCCACGCTGGCCGCGCCCGCGAGGCGCCCCTCCCCGGGAGCGCTGAATCGCGACCGTCACCCAGGCGACCTGGCTAGACCTCCGAGGAGGGATCACAGTTGCGGGACAGCGCCGGTTTCTCACCGGCTTCGCTGCGGCGCGGTCCCTGAAACGCTAACCCACGCCTCCACCGGGGACCGCACCCGCCTCAGATGACGACCCGTCCGGTGACCGCTTCCTCGCTGACCACACCCCAGTGCCGGGAATCCTGCGAGACCTCACGATTGTCCCCGAGCAGGTAGATCGCCCCTTCCGGCACGGTGACCGAGGCGCAGTCGGTGCCGGTCACCTCGGCGCTGAGCTGCAGGTACGGCTCGTCGATCGCCGTGCCGTCGCGGAGCACCCGGCCGTCCCGGCACTCGATGCGGTCGCCGGGCAGGCCGATGACCCGCTGCAGCGCCTCGTAGCCGGGCGCGTCCGGGACGGCGAAGGCCACGATGTCACCGTGGTCGATGCCGGTCACCCGGAAGCCGACCCGGTCGACGAGGTGACGGCTGGTGACGGTGAGCGTCGGGTCCATCCCGACGCTGGGCACGTAGGCGATCGAGACCATGAACGGGGTCGCCACCAGCAGGCCGACTGCCACCGCGGCGACGCGATAGCGGGTCGGGTGCAGCGAGTACCGCTCACGGAAAGCCACCCGTAGGCCGCCGGCGGCCCAGCGCAGTGCGGCTCCGGTCCCGGAAGTCTGATCGAACTCGGCCAGGACGGCCTCGCCCCACGGCCCGCCCCGCTCGCGACGGCCGCGCACCGCCACCCGCAGCGCCCGGTGGGCCAGCCGTTTCATGCGGGCCTCACGATCGACACGCCCGCGGCTCGGCGGGCCGCTTTGGCCGCGGCGTCGGCCAGCCGGACCCGGGCCAGGGCCGCCCCGTCGCCGGTCAGCCGGTACGTGTGCCGGGGTGGGCGGCCCGGCTGGTCGGACGGCTCCCAGCCGGCCTCCAGCAGCCCCTGCTCGGTGAGTCGCATGAGGATCGGGTAGAGCGTCCCGGAGGCCAGGCCGGTCTCACGGCTCAGGTCGTAGCCGTAACGCCAGGTGGCCGGATCTTTGATAAGCGCCTCGAAGAGCCGCAGCGTCTGCGGCGAGGCGTGCGGTGTCCTCGGCATGACCGAAACTCTACATAACTCGACTTAGCCGTTGTCAACGGTCCGGCATCGATCGATGCCGGACTCAGGCGCCGGTACGCCCGGGAGACTCCACGATGTCGGCGGCGGTGACCCGGTCGCCGGCGGCAGCCGCCTCCTCGTCACCGGCCAGCGCCGAACGCAACCGGTCCTTCTCCGCCGTCCGGCGGGCCGCCATCTCACCGAGTTGCTCGGCCATCTCGTCACGCCACCCGCGCAGCAGGATGAACGACAGAGCGGCCGAGGCGACGAACGAGACCATCGCGTTGACCAGGATGTTCAGCGGAGTCAGGAAGAACAGCACAACGAACACGGCCGCGAACAGTCCGAAGCGGCCGAGCGTGTACTTGATGGCGGGCTTCATGCGTTATCTCCCTCAGCCGGACCGGTGACTCAGCCACCGGAGGCCGTAGAACCAGACCAGGCAGTACACGACCGTACCGGTCAGGGCGCCGGCGCCGCCGCTGACCAAAGGTGGAACGACCCCGGACACCGCTCCGGCCACCGTCATCCCGACCGCGACACCGAACCCGCCGGCCAGGCCACTCACCATGATCCGATGGGCGCCGAAGCCCTCGGCCCGGAACTCCTCGACGAACAGCCAGATGGGCAGGATCAGCACCAGCCAGCCGTTCGACTCACCGAACTCACCGAGGCCGGTCAAGGCCATCACCGCTTCGAAGACCAACAGTACGGCGGCACCGGCGGCCAGCCCGGCGAAGGCGGAACCCAGCAGGTCGCCGATCGTCGCGAGACGACCGGTCGCGTCCTTCCTCAACTGGGTCATCAACGTCACCGTCCGTGGGGTCAGGCCCAGATCTTCTGGGGCTCGCTGCGCCGCTCGGCCAGCGAGGGCGCCTTCTCGTACTCCCTTACCACCTGATAACGAGTGTCCCGTTCGACCGGCTGGAAACCGGCGTCCCAGATCAGGTTCAGCAGGTCGTCGCGGTGCATGGTGTGCGGGGTGCCGTACGAGTCGGCGTCGTGTGTGATCTTGTACTCCACCACCGAGCCGTCCAGGTCGTCGGCGCCGAAGTTGAGCGACAACTGCGCCACCGAGAGCCCGTGCATCACCCAGAAGCACTTCACGTGCGGCACGTTGTCGAACATCAGACGGGACACCGCGAACGTCTTGAGCGACTCGGCCGGCGCCGCCATCGTGGTGCGCTCCTGGATCCGGTTACGGATCTTGCCGTCCGCCGAGTCGTGGAAGTCGTGCTGATAGCGCAGCGGGATGAAGACCGCGAACCCACCGGTCTCGTCCTGCAGCTCACGCAACCGCATCACGTGGTCGACCCGGTGCCGCGGCTCCTCGATGTGCCCGTACAGCATGGTGGCCGGCGTCTTCATGCCCTTCTCGTGGGCCAGCCGGTGGATCCGCGACCAGTCCTCCCAGTGACACGCGTGATCCACGATGTGCTGCCGGACCTCCCAGTCGAAGATCTCGGCGCCACCGCCGGTCAGCGACTCCAGACCGGCGTCCATCAGCTCGTCCAGGATCTCGCTCGCGGACAGCCCGCTGATCTTCTCGAACCACTGCACCTCGGTCGCGGTGAAGCACTTGAGCTTCACGTTCGGCAGCGCGGCCTTCAGCTCACGCAGTACCTTCGGGTAGTACCGCCACGGCAGGCTGGGGTGCAGGCCGTTGACGATGTGCAGCTCGGTGAGCTGCTCGTCCTCCATCTCCTTCGCCTTGCGGACGGCTTCGTCGATGCGCATCGTGTACGCGTCCTTCTCGCCCGGCTTGCGTTGGAAGGAACAGTAGGCGCAGCTGGCCGAGCAGACATTGGTGAGGTTGAGGTGCCGGTTGACGTTGAACATCACCCGGTCACCGCTCAACTCGGTGCGCTTGTGGTGCGCCAGGCGGCCGAGCCAGGTCAGATCGTCACACTCGTAGAGGGCGATGCCGTCCGCACGGCTCAGCCGCTCACCGGCGTAGACCTTCGCTTCCAGCTCACGCTTCAACCCCGCATCCATGCGGTCGAGGGTACGTCGCGCCTCCCGAGCGGCCTGCGGCACCGTTGATCCGAATAATTCTCAGCGTGCTTTCATCTTCATTCGATCGACATGGGTACGCGGCTTGCGGTATGAACCAATAGGAACGACAAGCGACGGTCGCCCCAACCGGCGCGGACGGGAAGCTCATGTCCAAGGCACCGCGGCACGGATCACCGAGCCGTATGCGCTTCGCACCGACGCGCATGCGGCCTCTCGTGTGCTCAACCGCGGTCGCGGCGGCGATCGCAGCCCTGTTCCAGCCCATCCCGGCGATGGCCGATCCGGGCTCGGTGACCACCACGGCGTCGATCCCCGACGCCGGCGCACGGCCCCCGCAGCTCGCCTCCCTCGTCCTTCCCGGCACGTCGGCCAGCCCCAGCCCGACCACCCCGTCGCTCATCACACCGGGGGTCAACGCGAGTCCGGTCATTCAGAAGGTGGAGAAGGGGCGCGCCGAGATCGCCGCCCTCGGCGACCAACTGATCCGGGTGGGCCAGGAGCGCGACCTCGCCCAGACGCACCTCACCGCCGCCTCCCAGCGGATCACCGAGACCCAGCAGGCCGTGACGCAGGCGCAGACCATCGTGTCCGAGGCCGCCTCGGCCACCATGCAGGAGGCGGCCGCTCTGCCACCCGGCACCGTCGACTCCGGTCTGCTCGATCTCGACGCGCTCGCCCGTATGCAGCGCGGCGACGCCACGTCGTATGAGGCGGCGGCCAGCCGCCTGGCAGCCGCCAAGGCGGCCGTGAAGACCGCCACCGACGAGCACCTGATCGCCGGCAACCGGTACAACAGCCTCGCCGCGCAGTGGACCGCCCTCAACGCGCAGCTGAGCCGGAAACAGGCGGCCCAGAAGAAGTACGAGGACGCCCACCGCGACGAGATCACCGCCGCCGAGACCACGTCCAACGCGGCCGACCAGCGGCTCGGCGCCGACTACCTGGCCGGTTCACAGGCGGGCCGCGACGCCGACCCGCGCGCGGTCAAGGCGCTCAAGTTCGCGCTGGCCCAGCGCGGCGATCCGTATGTGTGGTCCGAGGAAGGCCCCAACCAGTACGACTGCTCCGGCCTGATGTACGCGGCCTACCGGTCCACCGGCTACCCGCTCGTCCGGGTGTCCCGCGACCAGTACTACCAGACCCGCGACCGGGTGGTCTCCCGCTACTCGCTGCTCCCCGGCGACCTGCTCTTCTTCAGCTCCTCCAGCAGCTGGACGGGCATCCACCACGTAGCCATGTATGCGGGCGAGGGCATGATGGTGGAGGCCCCGCGGACCGGTCTCAACGTTCGGCTCGCCCCCGTCCGGTGGAGCCGGCTGTTCGCGGCGACCCGGGTCTACGGGTCGATCGAAGGCGACACCGAGACACCCGACCTGGGCGCACCCGACCCGGACGAGCCGGCCACCACATCGCCGACCCCGGGCAGGACCACGAGCAAGCCGCCGACGAGCCCGTCGCCCGGCCGGCCGTCGAGCAGCACGACGCCGAAGCCGAGTTCGTCCGGCTCGCCGTCGACCTCGACCTCCCCGTCCACGTCGACCAGTCCGTCCACCTCGCCGTCGCCGTCTCCGTCGACGAGCACGACGCCGAGCCCCTCGCCCAAGCCGACGGAGACCTCCACGAAGCCGTCGACCACGCCGACTCCGGCTCAGACCAGCTCGTCGTCCTCGGCAGCGGTGACGACGTCCTCGGCCGGGTCCGCTGCCGTCACGTCCGCGTCGAAAGCATCCGTCACGTCCGCGTCGAAATCGGCCTCACCGTCCGCTTCGTCGAGCAAGTGACCCACGACATTCGAGCAGGACGCCCAAAAACGGGTGATCCGGCCATCGGGTAACCGTCCCCGGGGCGGCTGACGTTGATGCCGGGTGTGTTCACACCGGCTGATGTGGCACGGTTAAGGTCAGCGCCCGACGGCCGAGACCGTCGGCAGCGGTGGTCGGTTCGGGAGGATTTCCATGGACGAGCAGCAGGCGACCAAGGACGGCGGAAACGGGACGCCGCCCGCTGCGCCGCCGCCCGCTAACGACGCCGAAGGGTTCGCGCCACCGCCCCCGCCGGGGCCGGGCGCCCTGTGGGCCGCTGCCAAACCTGGCGGCTCCGACCCGGCCGTCAAGGCGTCCGCGCCGGTCCCGGTTTCCGCCGCACCTGTCTCAGCCGCACCGGTCTCCGCCACACCGGTCTCAGCCGCTCCCGCAGCCGGCTCCGCCGCGCCCGTCTCGGCCGCACCCGCAGCCGGCTCCGCCAAGCCCGTCTCCGCCGCACCCGCAACCGGCTCCGCCAAGCCCGTCTCCGCCGCACCCGGTGGCGGAGCCGCGCGTGCCGCCGTGCCCGGTGCTGTCAAGCCCACCGCGGCCGAGGTGCCCGCGTCCGCTCGCGCGGCGGCGCAACCGAAGGTCTACGGCACGGCCGCGACCTCGATCGCCGCGCTGGAGGAACCTTCCGACCCGAAGCCGGGCGAGCCCGACGGCCCGGACAAGCCCACCGAGCCGGAACCGGACAAACCCGCCCCGGATGATCCGGAGAAGCCCGAGCCGGAAAAGCCGAAACCGGACGAACCCGCCGAGCCCGACCAGCCCCGGCCGGCGCCCCCGCGCCCGGCACCGCCCAAGCCTGCCGAACCGAAGCCTGCCGAACCGGTCGAGCCGATCAAGCCGCCGACACCGATCCCGGTTCCCGGGCCGGCACCGGCTCCGGTGCCCGTCCCGGCTCCGGCGCCTCCGGGTCCGGTGCCGGCGCCGAGCCCGGTCCCGCCCGGCCCGATTCCGCCGACTCCGGTGCCGCCGAGCCCGATCCCACCCGGTCCCGGCCCGAGCCCGATCCCACCCGGTCCCGGTCCCAGCCCGGTGCCACCGGCTCCCGGCCCGAGCCCGGTTCCTCCCGGCCCTGGGCCGAGCCCGATCCCGGGCCCGGTTCCGCCGGTCGTTCCGCCACCCCCGATGATCGGTAATGGTCTGCCCAGCTACACCCTGCCGCCCAGTGACGCTCCGGCAGGCCTGCCACCGACCTCGTACGGCACCCCACGTGGAACGCCGTACCGGGGCTTCCCCTCATCGCCGGAGAACATCGAGATGACCCAGCCGGTCCGCAGCGGAACACCGAACCCGACCACCTACGGCAACCCGCCGACCACTCCGGTCAGCCCGACCTCGGGCGGCGACCTGCCGCAGCAGCGTGGACAGGCCGGCACGGTCTACAGCACCGGCGGCTATCCGGCCATCGACATGACCATGCCGGTCTCCGACCCGGTGGAGAATTCCGGTTCGCTGACCGGCCACATCCTGGCTCAGGGCTGGTATGACGCGCCCGTGGACCAGCGCCGCAGCAACCTGAAGGTGGTCATCGCCATGCTGGCCGTCCTGGGCCTGCTGGTCACGGTGAGCCTGGTGTTCATCTTCACCGCCGGTGACGCTTTCACCGACTTCGTCGGCAACCTGACGGGTAAGTAGTCAACGTCACGAAAACTCTCCACGGCACGGCGACGAACTGACGCAGGTCCGACAGAAGCGCTGCGCCCCGGCGTTTTGCCGCCCGGGACGCGGTGCGCCTAAGCTGGCGAGGTTGCGCTTCGGGGTGAGCCCGCCCACTACCCGGCCGGAATGCGGTCGGCGGTTTCGACGTTCACCCGTACACTGACTGTTAGTTGTTGACGCGGCGTGCCCACCCGGTGCACGCCACGGGCGTTCTTGCGGGCATTTCAGCGAGCGGTTCTCGAGATGAGGATCGCGGCGGGCCATTCGCGAGCATGCGCCCCCGTAGAGAGGTTCTCTTGACCACTTTCGCTGACCCCAGCACGTTCCCGTCCGTCTTCGAGAGCACGACCCCTGACATCGAGCCCGTCGAGCAGGAGATCACTGTCAGTGACCCCGCTCCGGTGCGGACCTTCTCCGACCTCGGCGTTCCGTCCGAGATCGTCCGGGTTCTCACCCGTGAGGGCATCACCACCCCGTTCGAGATCCAGGCCGCGACCGTTCCGGACGCGCTGGCCGGCCGTGACGTGCTCGGCCGTGGCCAGACCGGCTCCGGCAAGACGCTGGCGTTCGGCCTGCCGCTTCTGACTCGCGTCGCCAAGGGTGGCCGTGCCCGCCCGCACCACCCCAAGGCCCTGATCCTCGTCCCCACCCGTGAGCTGGCGATGCAGGTCGCCGATTCGCTGATGCCGGTGGGCCGGGCGGTCGGTGTGTTCCTGAAGACCGCGGTCGGCGGCGTGCCGTACGACCGTCAGATGGACGCTCTGCGCCGCGGCGTCGAGGTCATCGTCGCCACGCCGGGCCGCCTCGGCGACCTGATCGAGCGGGGCGCCTGCAAGCTCGACGACGTCGAGGTCACCGTGCTCGACGAGGCCGACCAGATGGCCGACATGGGCTTCCTGCCCGAGGTGACCGAGCTGCTGGCGAAGACCCCGGAGAACGCGCAGCGTCTGCTCTTCTCGGCCACTCTGGACGGTGACGTCGACACCCTGGTCAAGCGGTTCATGCACGACCCGGTGACGCACTCGACCGCCCCGGCCGAGGCCAGCGTGTCCACGATGGATCACCACCTGCTGCTGATCCCGCCGGCCGAGAAGTTCCCGATCACCTCGTGGATCGCGAACCGGACCGGCAAGACCATCGTCTTCGCCCGCACCCAGATGGGCGTGGACCGGCTGGTGGAGCAGCTGGCCGCGGTCGGCGTCCGGGCCGGCGCCCTGCACGGCGGCAAGACCCAGCGTGTCCGCACCCGGACGCTCGCCGAATTCAAGGAAGGCCGGACCAACGTCCTGGTCGCGACGGACGTGGCGGCCCGTGGCATCCACGTCGACGGCATCTCGCTGGTCGTGCACGTGGACCCGCCGAAGGACCCGAAGGACTACCTGCACCGGGCCGGCCGTACCGCCCGGGCCGGCGAGTCGGGCGCGGTCGTCACGCTGGTGCTGCCGAAGCAGCGCCGCAGCACCCAGGCGATGATGTCCAAGGCCGGTGTCGCGCCGGGTGAGGTGCGCGTCCGCGTGGGCGACGAGAAGCTGGCCGAGATCACCGGCGCCCGCGAGCCGAGCGGCATCCCGGTGATCGAGGAGCCGGAGCCGCGTCGTGAGCGTTCCGGCGGTTCGCGTGGCCGCTTCGGCGACCGCCCCCGCGGTGACCGGCCGCAGCGCTCGTACGGCGACCGGCCGCAGCGTTCCTACGGTGACCGCCCGGCCGGCGACCGCAACGAGCGCGGTTTCGGTGACCGGCCGCAGGGTGACCGTTCCTACGGCGACCGCCCGCAGCGCTCGTTCGGCGACCGTCCGGCGGGCGACCGCTCCTACGGCGACCGGCCGCAGCGCTCCTTCGGCGACCGGCCCCAGGGCTCTTACGGCGACCGGCCGCAGCGCTCTTACGGCGACCGCCCGCAGGGCTCTTACGGCGACCGGCCGCAGGGTGACCGTTCCTACGGCGACCGGCCGCAGCGCTCGTTCGGCGACCGCCCGCAGGGTGACCGCTTCGGGGACCGTCCGGCCGGCCAGCGCCGCGACGGTCAGCGCACCGACCGCCGTGAGGGTGGCCCGAACCGGTTCGGCTCCTCGCGCCCGGCGCGCAGCCACTGATCCACTGACTCACCTCGAAGCCCCGGCCGCATCCGCGCGCCGGGGCTTCGCCCTTTCCGGCCTCTGCCGCGGCCACAGCGGTCCTCTCGCGCTTCTTCCTCTCCGGTACGGGGTGAGCCGCCCCCATCGAATCCGGGCCGTCCCGTGGCGCACCGCGGGCGTCTGCCGGGTCAGGCCCGCGACGCGCCCGCCGGGCTGAGAGAGGGTGACCACCCTCCGGGGCCCGGCGGGCGCGCTGCGGCCTTGACCCGGCAGGTGCTCGCGGTGCGCCACGGGACGGGGAATCCCGGCGGGACGCTCCACCGCGTACCGGAGGGGATTGATCTTCAAGGGAGGAACGGCGGACCTGGGCCGGAGCGGGTAGGTTACCGGCATGCCGTTGCCTACCGCCCTGTTCTGGGAGCGCAAGGACGTGTCCGGCGCCGAGCACGCCCTGCTGGATGTGGACCGGTTCGCGCAGGGCACGATCCTGGCGGCCGCGCCGGTGCCCTATTGCTGCCGATATGAGGTGCAGACCGGGCCGGACGGGGTGACGAGCCGGCTGGAGGTGCGGGCGGAGGGCGCCGGCTGGGCGCGGAGTGTGCGGCTGGAGCTGGCGGCGGGGCGCTGGCGGGTGACCGCCTCGGAGCAGGGTGATCTGGACGCGGCCCTGGTGGCGAGTGGGCATGCCCGCGCCGGGCTGCCGGGCTGCGAGGATCCGGATCTGCTCTACGGCGCGTTCGACGCCGATCTGGGCGGGTCTCCGCTGTTCAACACGCTGCCGATCCGGCGGCTCGGGCTGCTGCGTGCGGAGACCGGTGTGTCGCACCGGCTCAGTGTGGCCTGGGTGCTGGTGCCCAGCCTGGAGGTGGTGCAGGCGGACCAGATCTACACGGCGCTGGGTGATGGGCGGATCCGGTTCGCCAGTGAGACGTTCAGCGCCGACCTGACGTGTGACGGCGACGGTTTCATCGAGGACTATCCGGGGCTGGCCCGGCGGGTCAGGTCCGCTGTCTGATCCAGCTGACGCAGGCCTTGTCGACGTTCTTGAAGGGTGTGCCGAAGGCGGCCCGGGACGCCGGGTCGAGTTCCTCGCCGAGCTGGACGACCCGGTCGACGAAGTCGAGCAGCTTCTCGTCGCCGTATTTCGCGGCCATGCAGCCGGCCGCGAAGTGCCCGGTGGCGTAGAGGGTGGCGACGGTGATGTCGTCGGACTTGGCGGTGAGCGGCTTCACGACGATCGTCTTCAGGTCGCCACGCCGGCCGAAGGAGTAGGACAGCACCTCCCTGCTGTAGGTCTTCTCCGGCTTGGCGGGCAGGAAACCGATGTATTCGGCGATGCCCTCGATCAGCCAGAGGTCCTTATCCTCGTCGTAGTTGGTGGAGGCGGCACGGGTGACCACGTGGGCCAACTCGTGCTGGATGATCGTGGTGAGCTCGGTGTTCGACGACGGCATCTCGCTGATCCGGACGACCACGTCACCGCCGACCCGGCCGAGGGGTAGCTGGTAGGCCACCGACCAGGCCGGGTACCGGCCGCCGTACCAGCTGTTCCACGACTTGTCGTCGGCCAGGTAGACGCGGTAGCGGGACTGCGGGTTGCCGGTGTATCCGGCGTACCGGTCGGCGACGGCGGCGGCTTTCTCGGCGATCGCCAGCACCCGGTCGAGGTGTCTGCGCTGAGACTGCGGCGCGGCCACGATGACCCGGCTGCCGGTGGCGAAGGCCAGCTCGGCGGTCTCCCACGGCGCCGGCTGGAGGTAGTTGTCCTCGCCGGAGGCGCCCATCCCGGTGATCACGTACGACCCGTCGCGGGCTTTCCAGGTGAGTTCGTAGCCGGCGTTCGGCGTGCCGCCGCCGTCACGGCACAGCGAGGTGCTGAAACAGTAGTCGAGCTGGAAGTCGACGACCACCGAGCCGGCCGTTTCCGAGAGTCGCTCGACGGTGAGCCGCGTGTAGGAGATCTCGAGCGCCCGCAGGTTCTTGTAGATGGCCTGGTAGCGCGGCTGGAGTTGCGCGTCGACCGGGGCAAGCCAGCCCTTCTCGTCGCCGAGGAGCAGCGCGTCGACCTGAGCCTCGAGCAGTTTCTCGACCTGTTCGAACGGGGTGGGCGGGGTTTTCGGCGCGACGCTGACGGTGCGTGCCGCGACGGCCGAGCCGCCGCCTCCGGCCGGCCACACCACGATCCCGGCCGAGACGACGGCCACCGCGGCGACCAGAAGCGCGGTCCCGGGACGTGATTTCTGAGGATCCCCCACGATCGAGGATCTAATCACTCCCCGTCGATGCGGGTCACCCGGGCCATCCGCCGTCGTCGAGGAATCGCCGGATCACCGCGGCGTACGGCGGGAGATCCAGTTTCTGGCCGCTGACCCACTCGTCGGAGTAGTAGGTGTCGGCGTAACGTTCGCCGCCGTCGCAGATGAGCGTCACCACCGATCCGGTGCGCCCGGACGCCAGCATCTCGGCGATCAGCCGGAAGGCGCCCCACAGGTTGGTGCCGGTCGAGCCGCCGACCCGCCGGCCCAGGACGGCCGAGCCGGCGCGCATGGCGGCCAGGGACGCGGCGTCCGGGACGTGGATCATCCGGTCCACCACCGAGGGCAGGAAGGACGCCTCCACCTGGGGGCGGCCGATCCCCTCGATGCGGGAGCCGCGGCCGGTCGCGACGTTCCAGTCGCCGGCGAGATAAGCCTGCCAGAACGCCGAGCCCTCGGGGTCGACAACGCAGACCTTGGTGTCGAGGCGGCGGAAGCGGGCGTACCGGCCGACGGTGGCGCTGGTGCCGCCGGTCCCGGCGCCGATCACGATCCAGGCCGGGACCGGATGCCGTTCCCGCTCCAGCTGGTGGTAGATCGACTCGGCGATGTTGTTGTTGCCGCGCCAGTCGGTGGCCCGCTCGGCGTAGGTGAACTGGTCCATGAAGTGCCCGTCCAGCTCGGCCGCGAGCTGCCGCGCCTCGGCGACCACCTGGGTCGGATCGGTCACCAGGTGACATCGGCCACCCTGGAACTCGATCAGGGAGATCTTCTCCGGTGAGGTGGCTGCCGGCATCACGGCGATGAACGGCAGACCGAGCATTCGCGCGAAATAGGCCTCGCTCACCGCGGTCGATCCGGACGAGGCTTCCACGATCGTCGTGCGCGGGCCGATCCAGCCATTGCACAGCGCGTACAGGAAAAGCGATCGTGCCAGACGGTGCTTGAGTGAACCGGTGGGGTGTGACGACTCGTCCTTGAGATAAAGGTCGATCCCCCAGGCTCGCGGCAGTGGGAAGGGCAGCAGGTGGGTGTCGGCGGAGCGGTTGGCGTCCGCCTCGACCTGGGCGATGGCCTCGCGGGCCCAGTCGCGGGCCACGCTGTCCGAGCGGTCGAGGTTGGTGACGGTCATGTCAGCCGAGGCCGGGCTGCGGCCGGTTCTCCCACTTGGTGGAGAGCGCGATCGCGGTCCGGGTCGATGCGACGCCGGGGGTGCGGTTGATCCGGACGATCAGCTGCTCCAGCTCCGCGATCGTGCCGACCCGCACGGTGAGCTGGTAGGACTCGACGCCGGCCATGAAATAGCAGCTCTCCACCTCGGGCATGGCGCGGACCGCGGCGAGGACGTCGTCGGTGTCGGCGCCCGAGTCCTCGATGATGCCGATCAGCGCGGTGACGCCGAGACCGATCGCCTCGTGATCGATATCGGCCCGGTAGCCGCGGATGGTCCCGGCGGTCTCGAGCTTACCGACTCGCTCGTGCACGGCGGGGGCGGAGAGCCCGACCTTGCGGGCGAGCTCGGCGTACGACGAGCGAGCGTTCTCTCGTAGCAGGTCGATCAGCCGGAGGTCGATGGAGTCCATGGGAGAAACCCTAATCGGGTGGCGCTCCGGCCTTCACGCCCGGTAGCGGTGAATGGGCGGCAGGATAATGACCACTGTCGCAATCGGGGCTTTTTCCGCATTTCACGGACTTGGTTCAGGGGCGGTGCTCTAATGACTTTACGTCCCGATCGAGCACGCCGACACTCACCGTGACCACGGCCGCTCCAGATAACCAAACCGAGGAGGGGGTTGTGGACACTGGAGATCGTCTGCTGACACCGGGCGAGGTGGCCGCGTTGTTCCGCGTCGACCCCAAGACGGTCACGCGCTGGGCCGCTGCCGGAAGGATCGGCAGTATCCGTACTCCGGGTGGACACCGCCGATTCCGTGAATCCGAAGTGCGTGCGCTCCTCGAAGGCGATGGCGTGATCGAGGAGATGCGCGAGGACGACGCCGCCAACAAGCCCCGCAACAACGGCCCGAGCAATCCCGGGCCGGGCTACGGCCCGCCCAACGGCCTCCGCTAGGTTCTGTCGCGTGGATCACGCCGCAGCTTCGCGTGATCCACGCGACAGGGCCTAGGCGCGTCCCTCACCCAGGTCGCCGGTCCATCTGCGGAAGAGCGTGTGGGGTACGCCCAACGCGTCGAGCACTTTCCCGGCCACGAAATCGACCAGTTGCTGTGCTGTCGCGCCGGCCCCGGAGCCGTAGAAGCCGGGGCTGGCCGGCAGCACCACCGCCCCGGCGTCGTGCAGGGCGATCAGATGCTCCAGATGGCTGCGGGTGACCGGAGTCTCCCGGGGCACGATCACCGTGCGGCGCCGTTCCTTCAGATTCACCTCGGCCGCTCGCTGCAGCAGGTCCTTGGAGAGCCCGATGGCGATGCCCGCACAGGCCGCGGTGCTCGCCGGCACCACGGCCATCCCGCGCGCCGGGTAGGAGCCGCTGCTCGGGCCGGCGGCCAGGTCCCCGGCCGGCCAGTAGGTCAGATCGCCGAGGTCCCGGCCCAGCCAGGCGGCCACGTCGTCCTTCCAGTGCGCGTCCCGGACGGTCGCGCCGGTCTCGTCCAGCAGTGTCAGCCGGGCGGCCCGGGAGACCACCAGGTCGACGGATTCGCCGGCGTCGAGCAGGGCGGAGAGCACCGCTTTGGCGTACGGGGTTCCGGATGCTCCGGAGACGCCCACGATCCAGGGTTCGCGCATGTCACCAGTGTGCTACTCGCCCTTCACCCGGCACGCCTCCGGGACCGGGATCACATCGGGGTGGCGACCGCCAGCGGCGCGAACCGCCCGTCGACGATCAGCTCGAGGAGGGCGAAGAGGAACAGCGCGATCGCGATGAAGCCGTTCGCGGTGAAGAACGCCCGGTTGATCTTGGAAAGGTCGTTCGGCGTCACCACGACGTGCTGGTAGACCAGGCCGGCGCCGGTGATCAGCAGACCGATCCACCAGAACAGGCCGAGACCGGCGAGGTGGCCGAACCACACGAACAGCGCGAAACACACCACGTGCGTGACCGTGGAGATGTGCAGCGCGGTCCGCACCCCGAACCGGGCCGGGGTGGAATGCACGCCGATCCGCCGGTCCACCTCGACGTCCTGGCAGGCGTAGATGATGTCGAACCCGCCGATCCACAGGCCGACCGCCACGCCGAGCACCCAGGCCGGCCAGGAGCCCGCGAAGGTGCCGGTGACCGCCAGCCAGGCGCCGACCGGCGCGACCGCCTGGGCCAGCGCCAGCACGTAGTGCGGGAAGTTCGTGAACCGCTTCGCGTACGGGTAGATCACCAGCGGGATCACGGCGAGCGGCGACAGCAGCAGGCAGAGCGGGTTGAGCAGGGCCGCCGCCAGCACCAGGACGACCAGCGAGATCAGCGCGCCGGTCCAGGCGGTCCGCAGGCTCACCGCGCCGGTGACCAGTTCCCGGTTCTGGGTGCGCGGGTTCAGCGCGTCGATCTTGCGGTCCAGGATCCGGTTCGCCGCCATCGCGAAGGTCCGCCCGGACACCATGGCGACCGTGACCAGCAGCAGGTCCATCCAGTGCACGCCGGAGCTGACCGTGGTGCCGGGGGGCAGGTCGAGGATGACCCGGCCGTCGGTGGTCAGGTCACCGGCCGGCTGCGCCATCGCGATCAGCGCCGACAGGTAGGCGAACGGCAGCGCGAAGATCGAGTGCTCGATCATGACCAGACGCAGGAAGGACTTGATCTTGCCGGGCTTCTCCTCGATCGCTGTCACAGCCCGTATTCCTTCCAACGTTTGTCGACCAGGGAGACCACCTCGGGAGCCATCACCATCTCCTCCGGCCAGCCCCGGGTGTAGCCCTCGGCCGGCAGCTTACGGGTCGCGTCGACGCCCGCCTTGCCACCCCAGAACTGCTGGTAGGACGAGTGGTCCAGGTGGTCCACCGGGCCCTCGGTGAGCAGCAGGTCGCGGGCGTAGTCGACGTTGCCGAACGCCCGGAACGCCACCTCCTGGTAGTCGTGGACGTCACAGTCCTCGTCCACCACGACGATCAGCTTGACCAGCGACAGCAGGTGGGCGCCCCAGATGGCGCTCATCACCTTCTGCGCGTGCTTCGGGTAGCGCTTGCGGATCGACACGATCAGGCAGTTGTGGAAGACGCCGGCGGCCGGCATGTCGTAGTCGACGATGTCCGGGATCAGGATCTTGGCGAGCGGCAGGAAGATCCGCTCGGTGGCCTTGCCCAGACCGTGGTCCTCCTGCGGCGGCTTCGACGTGATGATCGAGTGGTAGACCGGCTTCTTGCGCATCGTCATCGTCTCGATGTGCAGCACCGGGAACGGCTCGACCGGGGTGTAATAGCCGGTGTGGTCGCCGAACGGGCCCTCCGGCAGCCGCTCACCGGGCTCCAGGTAGCCCTCCAGCACGATCTGCGCCTCGGCCGGGACCTGCAACGGGACGGAGACGCAGTCGACCATCTCGATCCGCTCGCCCTGAAGGAAACCGGCGAACAGATACTCGTCGATGTCGGCGGGCAGGGGGGCGCTCGCGGCGTACGTCACCACGGGGTCGCAACCGATCGCGACCGCGACCGGAAGCCGCCGGCCGAGCCGCTCCGCCACCGCGTGATGCGCGGTGGAGTCCTTGTGGATCTGCCAGTGCATGCCGAGCGTGTTCTTCGAGTGCTGCTGGAGCCGGTAGAGGCCCAGGTTGCGCTTGCCGGTCTCGGGATGCTTGGTGTGGGTGAGCCCGAAGTTGTGGAAGATGCCGCCGTCGCCGGGCCACACCTGCAGGCCGGGCAACTTGTCCAGGTCCACCTCGTCGCCGCGGAGCACGACCTCCTGGCAGGGGGCGGTCTTCACCTTCTTCGGCGGCATGGACTTGAGCTGGAGCACCTTGCCGATGCCCTCCCGGATGCCGGACCAGCCGACCGGCAGCTCCGGCTTGGCGATCGCCCCGATCCGCTCGCCGATCTCGTCGAGCCGGTCGACGCCGAGCGCCATGGCCATCCGCTTCTCGGTGCCGAACAGGTTGATCACCAGCGGCATCTCGCCCCGGGTGGGCCGCTCGAAGAGCAGTGCCGGGCCGCCGGCCCGCACCGTCCGGGTGACGATCTCGCTGATCTCCAGGGTCGGGTCCACCGGCACGGTGACGCGACGCAGCTCACCCGCCTTCTCGAGGGCGGTGATGAAGCTCTGCAGATCGGCATAGGGGAATCCACGCGGCGCCATGACTCCCAGTCTGGCACCCAGGTCCGTCACTGGAGATCCGGGACTCCCGTTGGAGACTTTCGTGAGGCTCCGGAACGTGACCCGATGGTGTGCCCTGACCGGTGTGGCCGCGGCTCTCGCGGTCGCCGCCCCCGCGAACTCGTCGGCCGACAGACAGTTGCCGCGATGCACGCCGGGACCGGCGTCCACCCGGCCGCCCACCGGACCGGCCGGTCTCGGCAGCCCGCGGGCGTGTGTGGCGGGCGGGCGGGTGCTGGAGTCGGCCAAGGTGCCGGCCACCGCGTTCACCCCGAGCGGCTACCACCACCTCGGCGCGGGCACCGGCGGCGAGTGGGCCGGGGTGTCCGGGCGGTTCTCCGTGGTGGACGGGTCGGTGCGGCCCCGCACGTACGACTTCGTGGTGGGCCGGTTCATGGCGAAGCGGGACCTCGGCGGGGGGCGGATCGCCTGGCTGGAGGCGGGCTGGGCGGAGACCGGATGGGCCTCCCCCGGCCGTCAGCGGGTCTACACGTTCAACACGAACACGAACCGCTGGCAGTTCTACGACCAGTACCAGGTCCGGCCCGGCGACCAGGTCTGGCTGGACCTGAGCAGCGACCCGAACGGCCTCTGGCGGGCCTGGCTGTGGTGGGACAACCGGTGGAACCTGCTCACCCAGCAGCAGTTGCCGATCGGCGCGGGCGCCTACATCGAGCAGTACGTCGAGGTCCACGTCGACGCGTCCCGGCAGACCAAGATCGACGTACCCAGGGTGACAGTGGACAACGTGCGGCTGCGGCCGCTCGGTGACGGCCCGGCCCGGTACTGGCGCGAGGACGTCGCGACGGTGACCGGGGCGGCCGCCCGCGGCGGGTTCTGTCTGGACTGGGTGACCCGCTACGACACGTGGACCGCCGGCGACTGCTGAAAGGCTCTGAGCCCGCCCACAGGACCCGTGCGGCGCCAGCCGCCCGGTCAGGCTCTGAGCCCGCCCACAGGACCCGTGCGGCGCCAGCCGCCCGGTCAGGCTCTGAGCGCGCCCACAGGACCCGTGCGGCGCCAGCCGCCCGGTCG
>NZ_JBFAMR010000064.1:0-17900 GCF_040656595.1 Actinoplanes sp. NPDC049802 | reverse complement strand
TCAGGCTCTGAGCGCGCCCACAGGACCCGTGCGGCGCCAGCCGCCCGGGTCGGACCGTGCGGCGCCAGCCGCCCGGTCAGGCTCTGAGCGCGCCCACAGGACCCGTGCGGCGCCAGCCGCCCGGGTCGGACCGTGCGGCGCTAGCCGCCCGGTCAGGTCAGGTCAGCCGGCGTCGGCGTAGGAGTGCAGGCCCTCGAAGAACAGGTTCACGCCGAACAGGTTCATCAGCATCGTCACGAAGCCGGCGATGGCGATCCAGGTCGCGGTGGTCCGCTTGACGCTGGGGGTGGCCCGGGCGTGCAGGTAGGCGGCGTAGACGATCCACGAGATGAACGCCCACACCTCCTTGGGGTCCCAGCCCCAGTAGCGGCCCCAGGAGGCCTCCGCCCACAGCGGCCCGGCGATCAGCGCGCCGAACGTGAACAGCGGGAAGGCGAAGGCGTGCAGGCGGAAGGTGAGCCGCTCCAGGGCGCCGGCGTCGCCGACCCGCTTGCCGAGCGTGTAGGGGAAGCTGCGCTTTCCGGCGTCCCACCCGTTCTTGATCAGGAACATCGCGGCCGGCACCACGCCGACCAGGAAGATGCCGGACGAGACGATGATCGTGGAGACGTGGAAGACGTACCAGTACGAGTTCAGCGCCGGGACCAGCGGGCCGACCGGGGTGTAGGCGACCAGCGCGGCCGCGCCGAGCAGCACCACCAGCGTCAGCGAGGCGAACAGGCCCAGGTGCCGGACGGCCGGCTTGCGCAGCAGCACACCGGCCCACACCGCGGAGCCGATCAGGGCGGTGGACAGGATGTACTCGTACATGTTGCCCCACGGCATGCGGTCCGCGGCGATGCCCCGGGTGACCGTGGTGGCCAGGTGCAGGGTGAGGGCGATCAGGTTGAGCGCCACCGCGATCCGGCCGACGAGTTCGCCCCGGTCCCGCTCCGGCGCATGCTCCGGCACCGGCGCCCCGGCCCCCACGAGGGCCGCCTTGCCGATGTGGCTGCGTTTGCCGAACGCGTACTCTCCGGCGTAGCAGACCATCGCGGCCAGATAGGCCAGCACGGTCAGCGCCATGAGTTGATTGGACAGCTCCGCCATCAGGGCATCCCTTCCTTGATGTGCCGGGTGAGCGCCGCGAACTCGTCGCCGAAACCTGGGTATTCGGTACGCGGGAGGCCGCCGGCTTCGATCGTGCTGCCGCTCGCGGCGGGGACCACCCGGAACCAGACCCTACGGCGGTGCACGAACAGTGAGAGCATCAGCCCGGCGAGCCCCAGCACCGCCCCGATCAGCATCAGGAACTGGGTCGGGTCGTGCCGGATCGAGATCGTGGCGAACCGGCGGGTTCCGGCGAACTCCAGTGTGGAGCCGTCGTCCAGGGTCCACTTCTCGCCGGGGCGCACCACGTACGGCCGCTCGCCGCTGATCTTCTTGAGGTCCCCGTCGGCGATCTGCTCCCGGTTCAGCGAGTAGACCGAGCTGGGCGTGCCGACGTCGAGGCCGAGGTCACCGCGGTAGGCGGCGATGTAGAGGACCGGATTGTCCTCGGCCGGGAACCGCGAGGTCGCGCTGCCGTCGGTGCCGCCGGTCGGCAGGAAGACGCCTTCGAAGCCCATCTGCAGCTTCGGGTCGCGCTTGCCGGTGGCCGGGTCCAGGTTGACGTCCGGGAACTGGGCCACGCCCTCGCTGGTCATCATCGCGTCGGTGGGCAGGAACGGGACGATCTTGGTCTGCGATACGCCGTACCGGTCGGTGTAGCGCAGCACCGGCGCGTACCCCTGGCCGATCAGGTTGATGTTGGCCCCGTCCAGCCGCAGCGGGTCGTTGACGGTGAACCGGTCCGGGCGGTAGTCGCCGCCGTTCTCGCTCACCTCGACGGTGGCCTCGAACGACTTCGGGATGCCGGAGGGCTGGAAGGTGGACTCGAAACCGGTCATCCGCACGCAGAAGTCGGGCAGGTCGGCGGCGTCGACACGGGGTCCCAGGACCGACTCGTCGTGCTGCGTGACGGCGTTGCAGAATCCCTGGTCAGCGCCTTCCACGAGGAGGCGGTTGCCGTGCCAGCCGTACCAGTGCCCGAAGCCCACGCCGACCAGCACCGCGAGCATGGCGGTGTGGAAGAGCAGGTTGCCGGTCTCTTTCAGATAGCCCTTCTCGGCCGCGACCGTCCAGCCTTCCGGCGTCTCGCGCAGCCGGGTGCGGAACCGGCGCCGGCGCAGGTGCTTCGCGATCTCCGCGGCCACGGCCGCGGGCTCCTCCGGGTGCCGCTCCGCGGGGGCATGTTGCGGCAGGCGGTCCAGCCGCTTCGGAGCATCCGGGGGTACGGTCCGCAGCGCCCGGACGTGGTCACGCAACCGGGGCAGCACACACCCGATGAGCGAGGTGAAGAGCAGCAGGTAGATCGCCGCGAACCAGGGTGACGCGTAGACGTCGAAGGCGAAGAACCGGTCGATGGCCGGTGCCAGCTTCGGATGGGCCTCGAAGTACTCGGCGACGTTCTCCCGGTTCACCGACCGCTGCGGGAAGATCGAGCCGGGCACCGCGGCCACCGCGAGCAGGAAGAGCAGGATCAGCGCCGTACGCATGCTGGTGAGCTGCCGCCAGGAGTTGCGCAGCAGCGCCAACAGCGGGTTGACCCGGCGCGGCGGCGGCGAGTCCGCGGTGGCGGGCCGGTCGTCGACGACGGTCACAGCAGCGTCCCCTCGCCGACGTTGACGCTGGTCATCAGCCAGGTGAGGAAGTACTCCCACTGGCCGGAGACCAGCGCCACCCCGACCAGGATGAGCAGCACCCCGCCGATCCGGGTGACCCAGCGGCTGTTGCGGCGGACCGCTTTGAACACACCGAGCAGCCGCCGGAAGAAGAGCCCGAACAGGATGAACGGCAGGCCGAGCCCGAGGGAGAAGGTCACCGCCAGCAACACGGCGCGGTCGGCCTGCCCGGTCGTGGTGGCCAGGGCCATCACGCCGCCCAGGGTCGGGCCGACGCACGGGATCCAGGAGAGGGCGAAGATCGCGCCGAAGACCGGGGCGCCGAGCAGCCCGGCGGCCGGCAGCCGGCTGATCCGGGCCTCACGCTGGAACCCCGGGATCACGCCGAGGTAGCCCAGGCCCAGCACGATCACCAGGATCCCGAGGACGAGGTTGAGCGCGTCCCGGTGGGTGATCATCGTGAGGCTGGCGGTCGTGGCGAGCGTGCCGAGCGTGAAGACGATCGAGAAGCCGAGGACGAAGAGCCCGGTGCCGGCCAGGATGCGGCCCTTCACCCGGCCGGTGGTCGCCTCCAGATCGGAACCGGCCAACCCGGTGACGTACGAGAGGTAGCCTGGCAGCAGCGGCAACACGCACGGCGAGAGGATGCTGACCAGGCCGGCGATGAGCGCCGCGCCGATCGCGAGCAGCAGCGGCCCGTCCATGACCGCGCCTTGGAACACCTCGCCCATCAGCCGACCACCTCGGCCGCGATCCGCTCGACCAGCGGCTGCAGTTCACCGCTGGTGGTCGAGCGGCGGATGGCGGCCGCGATCCGGCCCTGCCGGTCCAGGATCAGGGTGCTCGGCACCGCGCTCTGGGTCACGTCGAACTTCAGCCCGACCCGGCCCTCGAAGTCGTACACGCTGCCGTAGGTGATCTGGTAGCCGCGCTCGAACGCCTTCGCCGCGTCCCGGTCGTCGCGGGTGTTGACGCCGACGAACGTCACGTTCTTGTCCTTGGTCGCCTGGTAGGTCTTCTCCAGGTCGTCCGCCTCGGCCCGGCACGGCGCGCACCACGAGCCCCAGAAGTTGACCACGACGACCTTGCCGCGGTCGGCTTCCAGCTCGTAGGCGGCACCGTCGAGCAGTTCGCCGGTGACGCCGGAGACCAGTGGCCGCTCCGCCGCGGCGCACTCCACCACCAGGTTCGTGGTGGAGCACTTCTTCGCCCAGTTCTCCTCACCGCCGCAGCCGCTCAGGGCTCCGGCGGCGGTGACCGCGGTGAGGACGACGGCGGCGAGGCGGCGCACTCTCAGGCTCCCTTGGCTGTCTTGGCCGTCGCGGACATGGCGACCAGGTGGGCGGCGGGCTCCGAGTAGTCGATGCCGACCACCTTGGACCCTTCGAACCGGAACGAGGTCAGACTGGCGAGACCGCATTCCCGGCGTCTCGGATCGTGCCAGAGACGCTTGCCCTCCACGTAGCGCCGGAGCGTCCAGATGGGCAGCTGGTGCGAGACGCAGACCGCCTCGTGGCCCTCGGCCGCGACCCGGGCCGCCTGCACCGCCGCGAACATCCGCTGTGCGATCACCAGGTACGCCTCGCCCCAGGACGGGGTGATCGGGTCGCGCAGCACCCACCAGTGCCGGGGGTTGCTGAACGCGCCGTCACCGACCGACACCTTCTTGCCCTCGAAGTAGTTCGCGCTCTCGATCAGCCGCACGTCGGTGGTGATGTCCATCTTGAACTCGGCGGCGAACGGGGCCGCGGTCTCCTGTGCACGCTCCAGCGGGCTGGCGACCACGTGCGTGATGTCCCGGCCGGACAGCACCTCGGCGGCCGCCTTCGCCATCTGGTGGCCCAGTTCGGAGAGGTGGAAGTCGGGCAGGCGACCGTACAGGATCTTGGTGGGGTTGTAGACCTCGCCGTGCCGCAGCACGTGCACCGTGGTCTTGGTCGGCTCGGACATCAGGCTCCCGCTGCCGCTCGGGCCGCGTGCGGCGCCGCCGCGGCGATCGTTTCCAGTGCCGTGTCGTCGATGGCTGTCGACACGAACCACGACTCGAAGGCGCTCGGCGGCAGGTAGACGCCACGGGCCAGCATGGTGTGGAAGAACGCCTTGAAAGCGGCCGCGTCCTGGGTCCTCGCGGAGTCGTAGTCGATCACCTCGGCGTCGCTGAAGAAGATCGAGAACATGTTTCCGGCGTACGAGAGGCGGTGCGCGACACCCGCGGCGCTCAGCGCGTCCGAGCAGAGCGAGCCGATCGTGCCGGCCAGCTCGTCCAGCCGCTTGTAGACGGCCGCGTCGGCGAGCCGCAGCGACGCCAGGCCGGCGGCGCAGGCCAGCGGGTTGCCGGAGAGGGTGCCGGCCTGGTAGACGGGGCCGGCCGGGGCGAGCCGCGACATGATGTCCCGGCGTCCGCCGAACGCCGCGGCGGGCAGGCCGCCGCCCATCACCTTGCCGAAGGTGAACAGGTCGGCGTCGACCGGGTGCAGCCCGGCCCAGCCGCCCGCGGAGACCCGGAAGCCGGTCATCACCTCGTCGAGGATCAGCAGGGCGCCGTGCCGGTGGGCGATCTCGGCGAGTCTGCCGTTGAAGTCGTCGCGCGGGGTGACCACGCCCATGTTGCCGGGTGCCGCCTCGGTGATGATCGCGGCGATCTCGGCGCCGTCCGCCGCGAAGGCCGCCTCGACCGCGGCGACGTCGTTGTACGGCAGCACGATCGTCTCGCCGGCCGCGGCCCCGGTGACGCCGGGCGAATCCGGGAGACCGAGAGTGGCCACACCGGAGCCGGCCGCGGCGAGCAGCGCGTCCACGTGGCCGTGGTAGCAGCCGGCGAACTTCACGATCTTCGACCGGCCGGTGTAGCCGCGCGCCAGCCGGATCGCGGTCATCGTCGCCTCGGTGCCCGAGTTGACCAGGCGCACCTCGTCGATCGAGGTACGCCGGACGATCTCCTCGGCGAGGTCGACCTCGCCGGCGGTGGGTGTGCCGAAGCTGGTGCCGAGCGCCGCGGCACGTTGCACGGCCTCGATGATCTCGGGGTGCGCGTGCCCGTGGATGAGCGGGCCCCAGGAGCAGACGAGATCGACGTAGCGGCGCCCGTCGACGTCGGTGAGCCACGGGCCGCTGCCCGAGGCCATGAACCGAGGTGTGCCGCCGACCGCACGGAACGCCCGCACAGGTGAATTCACCCCACCCGGCACGATGGCCTGGGCGCGGTCGAACAGGGCTTGGGAGACCGGGGCATCCTCCGGGTACGGAAGATCCGCGGCGGGATATGTCGTGGTCACAACGGTCCCCATTCTGTCAGCGGCATGTAACGAGTATTGCGAGAGGGTTGTTCACGTCACCGGATGATGTCCCGTAAGCGCACGGTCTGATCGCGCCAGACGGGCCGATACACCCCGAAGAGGATAGGCTGACTCGCGTGGAGCGTCCCGAGCTGTCCATCGCGGTTCAGCGCACCCCGGACGAGGTCGTCATCCAGCTCGCCGGGGAGATTGACGTGCTCACCGTGACCGAGCTGTCCACCGTCGTCAACGAAGTGCTGGTCGAGCCGCCGGCCCGGATCGTGCTGGACATGGCGGGTGTCACGTTCTGTGACTCCCAGGGTCTCGGCACGCTGGTGGTGCTCAGCCGCAAGGCCCAGCACGCGCAGGTCGTGCTGGCGCTGGCGAATGTCGGCGACTTCCTGATGCGTGTGCTCGACATCACCGGGCTGCGATCCGCCCTGATGATCAACAGCAGCAGTTGACCGGCCGGCTGTGAGGCTGTTTCAGCGTCGCTGAGTCAGCCTCACAGCCGGCCGGTGCCTGTGGATAACGCTGTGGACAACCTCAGCGGAAGTCGCCGCCGGCGTTCACCACCACGTCCGCCCCGGTGGTCGCCGTCACGGCGTAGGAGTCCCCGTTCGCGTCCCGCCCGCCGGTCGCGTGGGTGTACCGCGCGGAGAACGTGTAGGTCCCGGGCGCCACGGTGTCGCCCGAGGAGAGCACGAAACGGTAGACCACCATCCCGGACTCCTCGGTGACGGTGCTCGTCACGCTCGCACCGGGCACCTGCTGGCTGCCACCGCGGGCGGCGAACCCATCGGTCTTCGCGATCCGGATCGTCACCTCCAGCGCGGTGAGCCGCTCGCTGGTCGTCACCGTGACGACGCTGCCGGCCTGGGAGCTGCCGTCGGGGACGACCGAGCCGTCCGCCCAGAGGGAACTCTTCGCCGGGGTCACGCCGCTGGACGTGGCCGACGGGCTCGCCGGGCGGCTGGGCGGCCTGGACTTCGGGGTCCGGCTGGGGGAGGCGCTCGGCGTACCGGTCGGATCGTCCGGGCTGGAGGGGGCCGGGCTGCTGGGCACCGGCTCGGCGGTGACCGTCACCGACGGGGTGGGGCCGGGGACCGGTTCGCTGTCGCCGGCGACCGCCCACTGCGCGAAGCCGCCCCCGCCGAGCACCGCGGCGACCGCCGCGGCCGCTCCGGTGATCCTCACTCGCGAGCCGGGCCGGCGTTTCGCGACCTGGTTGCGCATGGCGGTCTGGGTGATCCGGTCGAGCATCGCCTCGCGGTCCGGCCGGTGCGCCACCGCCTCGGCGCGCAGTGCCGCGCGCAGCTCTGATTCGATGAGCGTCATCGCGCCGCCTCCCAACCGTCGATTCGTGCCAGGGCGACACTGCTGCCGCCGAGAAGTTCCGCGAGTTGCCGGGCGCCGCGCGACGTCGCGCTCTTGACCGCGCCCACCGAGATTCCCAGTGCTGTGGCGACCTCCTTCTCGGAGAGGTCGAAGGCGTAGCGGAGGACCACGCAGGCCCGCCGCCGGTGTGGCAGCCGGCTCAGCGCCCGCCGCACGTCCATGACGGCGGGCACGTCCGGGTCCAGGGCCCGCCGGAGCGGTTCCAGGGTGAGCAGCCGTTCCCGGCTCTTCCTCCGGACCCAGTTGCGGGCCAGATTCATCAGGATGCCGTGGCCGTACGCCACCGGGTCGTCGGCCGCCTCGACCCGGTCCCAGTGGCGCCACACCTCGGTGAGCGCGTCGGCCGCCAGGTCGTCGGCGACGTCGGGCTCACCGGTCATCAGATAGGCCAGGCGTGACATCGAGTCGTGGTGCCGTTCGAAGTACGCGTGGAAGGCGGCGTCGCGCATCGGCACCCCTCGTTCCGGGCCGTGGCCGCCGGGTGAAGGTTTCCGGCGGCCACGGACGATCACTTGAAGGTGATGTCGGACGCGTTGTAGATGCAGTTCACGCCGTCCGGGCCGGTGCCGATCTTGGTCGGCTCCTTGCCGGAGTTGTTGCCGGTGAACTTGACGCAGATGTCCAGGCTCTTCTTGCCGACCACGGTGACGCCGGAGATCCTGGCGGTGTCGCCGTAGTTCGCGTTGATGCCGACCAGGCTGCCGGCCGGGGCGGTGGCGACCACGTTCTGCACGACGACCGCGCGCTTGTGCTGGGTCGAGCAGTTGCCGCACGAGCGGTAGAGCTTGCCGAAGTCCTCGACCTGGAAGTTCTTGATGGTCAGCGTGCCGCCGCCGTTGTGCTGGAAGACCTTGTCGTCCGCGCCCTTGGCGCCGCCACCGTCGATGGTGTAGGTGGCCGACGTGCCGCCCTTGAAGGTGGCCGCGTCCTCACCGACGTTCTCCCACCACACGTTGATCAGCGTGCAGGAGCCGGAGCAGTGGATGCCGTCGGCGGCCGGAGCGCCGAGGATGACGTTCTTGAGCACCGCGCCGTCGGCGAGCTTGAACAGCGGGTCCTGGCCCTCGTCCTGGCCGTCACCGCCCAGGGCGCCGCTGCCGAAGTAGCGGGCGTTGCCACCGTCGAGCGTGCCGGAGACGGGGATGGTGGCGGTGACCGGCTTCTCGCTGGTGGCCTTGGGCCAGGCAGCGGAGGAGCTGGTGGCGGTCGGCGTCGCGGTGGCGGTCGCGGTCGGTGAGGCGGTGGCGGTCTTGGTCGCCGTCGCGGTCGGCGAGGCGGTCGCCGTCTTGGTCGCGGTGGCGGTCGGCGTCGCGGTCGCGGTCTTCGTCGCCGTCGCGGTCGGCGAGGCGGTGGCCGACGAGGTCGAGCCGGCGCCGAGCGCGGCCACCGAGACGTCGTCGAACTCGGCCGACGCGTAGCTGGTGACGAGGCCGATCCGGCCGGTGCCGGCGAGCGAACCCGCGCCGGAGGCGACCTTCACGCCGTCCACGTAACCGGTGACGGTGGTGCCGGCGACGTCCACCTTGAGGGTGTGCCAGGTGGCCGGGTTGTTCACGGCGGCCGAGCCGAGGCTGGTGATCGTGCTGCCCTTGACCGACTGGAGCTCGGCCTTGCCGGCCGAGGTCAGCGCGAGCCGGTACATGGTGGAGGAGCCGCTGGCCCGGGCGGCCACACCGGCCAGGCCCTTGCTCAGGTCGAGGCCCTTGACCTTGGCCTCGACCGAGTAGTTGGTCCAGGAGGTCTCACCGGCGAAGACCCGGGCGAGCTCGCTGTCGGTCTTGGCCTGCTTGTAGACCTTGGACCCGTCGGAGACCACGGACCAGGTGCCGCCCGACTTCGACCAGTTGCCCGCGCCGCTCTCGAAGTCGTCGTTGAACAGGGTGCCGGCCGAGGCGGAGGGAACGAGGATGGCGACCAGCGCGGTGACGGCGCCGGCCGCGCCGGCCGCGCCGAGACCCACGACCAGACGACGGCGCCGCCGGCTCGGGGTCGCGCTAGGCATTGCGTGCCGCATGTTGCTCCTACTCATGGGGGGATGAGGCCACCGTCAGGAACGGTGGACGTCGCACATGATCAAAGCGATCACGCCCCGGTAGTGGCGCGGCTGCCCGGCAAGGTTGTCCGTAGTGACTCAGGTCACATCCGGCCGGGGATCAGTCTCCCCAACGGGCCTTCTCCAGCAGGTCGAGCGCCTCGGCGGCGGCCTTCTCCCCGCCGGAACGCAGCACCCGGGCGGCCTCGTCGACCGTCGCGGTCAGGCGGTGCCACTGGGCCTCACGCTCCTTGGACGCCTCGGCCTGCGACCTGAGCTGCTGATTCTTCATCCACAACTCGACGAAGATGGAGACCTTGGCGCGAAGCACCCACGGGTCGAACGGCTTGGTGAGGTAGTCGACGGCCCCCACCGCGTATCCCCGGAGAGCCAGCTGGGCATCCCGGTCGGCGGCGGTCAGGAACAGGATCGGCACATGACGGGTCCGCTCGCGGCGCTTGATGTGGCTGGCCGTCTCGAACCCGTCCATGTTCGGCATGTGCGCGTCCAGCAGGATCACCGCGAAGTCGTCGGTGAGCAGTTGCTTGAGCGCGGCCTCCCCGCTCTCCACGGCCACCGCCGTGACAGGCAGGCCTTGCAGGATCGCCTCCAAAGCCAGCAGGTTGTCGCGCCGATCGTCGACCAGCAGCGCCTTGGCGCGCTCACCCACGCCTGATCACCTCACCCCAAAGGTCGTGCGGTGAACCCTTTCAACCCGGCTTCGGGCGGAAGCCGTCGTGGCGGTGAGCCGGCGCCGGTGCCGTCACTCTCGCCATGTTGAAAAGGTCCAGTCTCAGCTGTGCTCCGGCTCGGTCCTTCCATGACTTACCCAGCGAGCCATCAGTTCGATCAGTTCGTCCAGGTCGACCGGCTTGGTGATGTAGTCACTCGCGCCGGCGGCGATGGCCGACTCCCGGTCCCCCGGCATCGCCTTCGCCGTCAGGAAGACTACCGGTAGGTCCCGGAAACGCTGATTACGCCGAATTCCCCGGGTCGTCTCGTAGCCGTCCTGATCCGGCATCATGGCGTCCATCAGCACGATGTCCACCTCGGGATGCTCCGCCAGGATCCGCACGCCGTCCACCCCGTTGTCCGAGTACAGGACGTGCAGGCCCTGCATCTCCAAGGCGCTGGTCAGGGCGAAGACGTTGCGCACGTCGTCGTCGATGATCAGCACGGTGACGCCTTCGAGTTTCCGCCCGGCCGGAGTCATCACCGGTTTCTCCTCGACCCGCGGCGGCATCTCCATCAGCGGCATGTCGAGCGACGCGGCCGGGCGCACCGAGACCGCCTTGGCCGGAACCGGCGGCAGCACCGGCATCGGGATGACGTCCGGCACCAGGGCCTCGGGCATGTAGAGGGTGAACGTGGACCCCGCGCCGGGCTCCGAGGCCACCGTGATGGTCCCGCCGAGCAGCGCCGCGAACTCCCGGCTGATCGACAGACCCAGCCCGGTGCCGCCGTACTTGCGGGTGGTGGTGCCGTCGGCCTGCTGGAACGGCTCGAAGATGATCGCCAGCTTCTCGTCCGAGATGCCGATGCCGGTGTCGGTCACCGCGAACGCCACCACCTGACGGGCCGCGTGCAGCGACGCCGGCGCCTCGACGTCGGCGTCCAGCACCGCCGGGAAGATGTTCAACGTGACCGAGCCGTTGTCGGTGAACTTCACCGCGTTCGACAGCAGGTTGCGCAGAATCTGCTGAAGCCGCTGCGGGTCGGTGACGATCGACTCGGGCAGCTCGGGCGCCACCGCGACCCGGAACTCCAGGCCCTTGTCCTCCGCCTGCGGAGAGAAGGCCTGCTCGACGTAGCTGCGGATGCCGTCGAAGTCGACCACGTCCGGCTCCACGTCCATCCGGCCGGCCTCGATCTTCGACAGGTCCAGGATGTCGTCGATCAGCGACAGCAGATCGGAGCCGGCACTGTGGATCGTCTTGGCGAACTCGATCTGCTTGCCGGTCAGGTTCTGCTCGGTGTTGTCGGCGAGCAGCCGGGCCAGCAGCAGCAGTGAATTCAGAGGCGTACGCAGCTCGTGGCTCATGTTCGCCAGGAACTCCGACTTGTACGTGTTCGCCCGGGACAGCTGCTGCGCCTTCTCCTCCAGGCCGAGCCGGGCCAGCTCGATCTCCCGGTTCTTCAGCTCGATGTTGGCCTTCTGCTCGCTGAGCAGTTTCGCCTTGTCCTCCAGCTCGGCATTGGTGCGCTGGAGCTCGGCCGACTGGTCCTGCATCTCCCGGGCGAGCCGCTGCGACTGGGCGAGCAGCTCCTCCGTACGCCGGTTGGCCTGAATGGTGTTGAGAGCGACCCCAATCGTGGCGACCAGCCGCTCCAGGAACGTCAGGTGCAGCCCGTTGAAGGCGGCCACCGACGCGAACTCGATCACGCCGAGCATCTCGCCCTCGAACAGGACCGGCAGCACCACCAGGTCGCTCGGCGGCATGGACAGCAGCCCGGAACGCATCGTCAGTATGCCGTCGTGGGTGGCCCGGACCCGGATCGTGCGGCGCGACACCGCGGCCTGGCCGACGAGTCCCTCACCCGGACCGAAGATGACCTCGTGGTCGCGGGCGACGTAGCCGTACGCCGCGGCCAGCCGCAGACGGGTCGTCGCCTCCTCGTTGTCGACCAGGAAGAACGCGCCGAGCTGCGCGTCCACCAGCGGCGTCACCTCGGTCATGATCATGCGGCAGACCTCGCCGACGTCCCGCTGGCCCTGCAGCAGGCCACCGATGCGGGCCAGGTTCGAGTCGAGCCAGCCCTGCTCCGCGTTCGTCTTCGTGGTGTCGCGCAGCGTCACGATCATCATGTTGATGTTGTCCTTGAGCTCCGCCACCTCACCCTGTGCCTCGACCGCCACGCTCTGGGTCAGGTCACCGCGGGTCACGGCGGTGGACACCTCGGCGATGGCACGCAGCTGGATGGTCAGGGTGGAGGCGAGCTGGTTCACGTTGTCGGTGAGGTCCCGCCACGTACCGGAGACGCCCTTGACCTGGGCCTGACCGCCGAGCTTGCCCTCCGAACCCACCTCGCGCGCCACCCGCGTCACCTCGTCGGCGAACGACGACAGCTGATCCACCATCGTGTTCACGGTGTTCTTCAGCTCCAGGATCTCGCCGCGCGCGTCGACCGTGATCTTCTGGCCCAGGTCGCCGTTGGCGACCGCGGTGGAGACCTGGGCGATGTTGCGGACCTGGCTGGTCAGGTTCGACGCCATGTAGTTGACGTTGTCGGTCAGGTCCCGCCACGTGCCGGCCACGCCCCGCACCTGCGCCTGACCACCCAGCTTGCCCTCCGAACCCACCTCACGGGCGACACGCGTCACCTCGTCGGCGAACGACGACAGCTGATCCACCATCGTGTTCACGGTGTTCTTCAGCTCCAGGATCTCGCCCTGCGCGTCGACCGTGATCTTCTGCGACAGGTCACCCTTCGCCACCGCCGTGGTGACCGACGCGATGTTGCGCACCTGGCTCGTCAGGTTCGACGCCATCGAGTTGACGTTGTCGGTCAGGTCCCGCCACGTGCCGGCCACGCCCCGCACCTGCGCCTGACCACCCAGCTTGCCCTCCGAACCCACCTCACGGGCGACACGCGTCACCTCGTCGGCGAACGACGACAGCTGATCCACCATCGTGTTCACGGTCGACTTGAGCTCCAGGATCTCGCCGCGCGCGTCGACCGTGATCTTCTGCGATAGGTCACCCTTCGCCACCGCCGTGGTTACCGAAGCGATGTTGCGCACCTGGCTCGTCAGGTTCGACGCCATGTAGTTGACGTTGTCGGTGAGGTCGCGCCACGTACCGGAAATGCCTTTGACCTGGGCCTGACCGCCGAGCTTGCCCTCCGAACCCACCTCGCGCGCCACCCGCGTCACCTCGTCGGCGAACGAGGAAAGCTGGTCGACCATCGTGTTCACGGTGTTCTTCAGCTCCAGGATCTCGCCGCGCGCGTCGACCGTGATCTTCTGCGACAGGTCACCCTTCGCGACGGCGGTGGAGACCTGGGAGATGTTGCGGACCTGGGCCGTGAGGTTGGCGGCCAGCTGGTTCACGTTCTCGGTGAGGTCGCGCCAGGTGCCGGAGACGCCACGCACCTGCGCCTGGCCGCCGAGCCGGCCCTCGGTGCCCACCTCGCGGGCCACCCGGGTCACCTCGTCGGCGAACGACGACAGCTGATCCACCATCGTGTTCACGGTGTCCTTGAGCTCCAGGATCTCGCCCTGCGCGGCCACCGTGATCTTCTGCGACAGGTCACCCTTCGCCACCGCCGTCGAGACCTGGGCGATGTTGCGCACCTGGCTCGTCAGGTTGGAGGCCATCGAGTTCACCGAGTCGGTGAGGTCCTTCCAGGTGCCCGCCACGTTCGGCACGTCGGCCTGACCGCCCAGCTTGCCCTCGGTGCCCACCTCACGGGCCACCCTCGTCACCTGCTCGGCGAACAGCCGCAGCGTGTCGGTCAGCCCGTTCATGGTGTCGGCCAGCTCGGCCACTTCACCCCGGGCCGACACGGTGATCTTCTGCGACAGGTCGCCGCGGGCCACCGCGGTCGCCACCTGGGAGATCGACCGCACCTGGTGGGTCAGGTTGGACGCCATCGTGTTCACCGAGTCGGTGAGGTCCTTCCACGTGCCGGCCACGCCCCGCACATCGGCCTGACCGCCCAGCTCACCCTCGGTGCCCACCTCGCGGGCCACCCGGGTCACCTCGTCGGCGAACGACGACAGCTGATCCACCATCGTGTTCACCGTCCGGCCGATCCGCAGGAACTCGCCCCGCAACGGCCGCCCGTCCATCTCCAGAGCCATGTGCTGGGACAGATCGCCCTCGGCCACCGCCACGATGACCCGGGAGATCTCGGTGGTCGGCCGGGCCAGGTCGTCGATCAGCGAGTTCACCGAACGGACGCTGTCCGCCCAGGCGCCGTCCAGACCCTCCTCGTCGAGACGCTCGGTGAGCCGGCCGTCCCGGCCGACGATCCGGCTGATCCGGCGCATGTCCAGGTTCTGCCGCTCCTGGAGCGACACCACCTCGTTGAACGCCTCCGCCACCGCCCCGGCCATGCCACCCCGCCGGGGCAGCCGCACCTTGAGGTCGCCACGCCGCACACGGCGCAGCGCATCGGCGAGTTCACCGAGCAGAACGGTCTCGTCGGGCACGCCGACGCTGGCCTCTTTAGCCGCAGTCATCCTGTCCTCACTCGCTGTCTACCGAGGCTTGTCCGGACCGACCTTGAGTCGAGCCCAACCGCACGTCCTGGACAGGCCTCGCCGCCGGGTTACCTATCCTCTCTCGCCCGACCGGGTCAATGCGAGAGACGACTTTGTGCATACACCCGTCCACGGGAGAGGATGCATGGGTGCCAGCCGAGGTCGGAACCAGGACGAGCGTCCCTACCGGTGCGCCGTCCGAGGCGCTAGTACGACGGGCCCGGCTGCCCAACGATCGACGGACCCCCGCGGCGGCCCGCGCTCTGGTCCGCTCGGTGCTCGAGGAGACCGGTCTGGTCGGCCTGCTCAACGAGGCTCTGCTGCTGACCACCGAGCTGTCCACCAACGCCGTGGTGCACGCCAACACCGAGTTGGAGATAGAGGTGACCGCCGACCCCGGCGGCCTCACCGTGACCGTAACCGACTTCGCCCCCGGCCCGGTCGAACAACTCGCCGTCGGCCCGCGCAACGAATCGGCGGAGATCGGCGAGGTCGCCGAACGAGGCCGCGGCCTGCTCCTGGTCGACCACTTCGCCAGCCGCTGGGGCACCGTGCACGAAGGCGAGGGCAAAGGCGTCTGGTTCCGGCTCGACCAGCGGGACGGCTCCGGCGTCCGGGTGCGCCTGCCCAGCGCGGCCGAGACCCCCAGCCTCGGCGCGCTCACCGGCCTGCTGCGCAGCGGCCCCGACCGGCACTCCGACGAAGGGCTCGCCGACCTCGCGGCCGACCTGCTGTCCCGGCTGTCCCGGCTCACCGGCGCGGCCGGCGGGGTCGTCCGCCTCGACCGCGGCGACGGGATGGGCCGCCAACTCCTGGCGCGGTACGGCCGGGCCCCACGGGACAACGCCGACACCATTCGGGTCCCCCTGACCGTGCAGCGGCCGTACACGGGTGAGCTGGAACTGGACGCCGCCCCCGAGGGGTACGCGCTGTCCCTGTCCACCATGGTCGCCGAACGGTTCTCCCTGCACCTGGAGAACGACCGGCTGCGCCGCGCCGACATCCGCCGGCAGACCTGGATCACCTTCCTGGCCGAGGCCAGCGAACTGCTCGCCCAGTCCCTCGACGTCAACCTGACGATGGCCCTCATCCCCCAGCTCGTGGTCCCCCGGCTCGGTCAGTGGTGCGCCGTGCACACCACCGACGCGTGGGGCCGGCTGCAACTGGCCGCCGCCACCCACGCCGACGAGTCGTCGCTGATCCAGCTGCATTCGACACTCGCCGAGACCGGCCCGGAGTCGCTGCTCGCCCGGCTGGAGGAGGCGTCCCGGCTGGGCACCCAGGTGATGTTCGGCTCGCCGCTGGAGGGATACGCGCTGCCGCTGGTGGCCCGCGGCGCCCGGCTCGGCACCCTGGCCGTCGGACGGCACCCGAAACACCGGCACGACGCCGACGAGGTCGCCGTCCTGGAGGACGTGGCCCGGCGAGCCGCGCTGGCCATAGACAACGCGCGAATACACGACGAACGGCGTACGGTCGCGCGTACCCTCCAGGCCTCGCTGCTGCCGCCGGCACTGCCCCGGGTGGAGGGCATCGGCTTCGCCGCGGAGTACGTTCCGACCGGCTCCGAGGTGGGCGGCGACTTCTACGACGTGGTCCCGTTCGGCGAGGACCAGTGGCTGGTCGTGGTCGGCGACGTCTCCGGCAAGGGAGTCCAGGCGGCCACCGTGACCGGTCTGGTCCGTGACGTCATCCGGATCCTGGTCGACGACGGCAAGATGCTCACCGAGATCCTGCACCGGGTCAACCGCACGCTCGTGCAGCGCGGCGGTGGGCGGTACTGCACACTCGCGATGGCCTCGGTCGCCCAGCAGCCGGGCGGCAACCTCACCGTCTGCCTGCACCTGGCCGGGCACGACCGGGCGGTGCTGGTCCGCTCGGACGGCCGGAGCGCCTTCGTCGGCGAGGGCGGGACCGCGCTCGGCCTGCTGGAGACGATCACCTCGCCGGCCGTGACCATCACGCTGGAGTCCGGCGACTCGCTCATCTTCTACACCGACGGGGTCACCGAGCGGCGCCGCGGCCGGGAACTCTTCGGCTCCGGCCGGCTGCGCGAGGCGGCCGCCCCGCTGGCCGGTTACCCCGCCGACGTGATGGCCGCCCGGCTGCGTTCCACGGCGATCAACTTCTCGGTCGAGGAACCACGCGACGACATCGCGATCCTGGTCCTGCGCAACGACGCCTGATTCGCCGTACCCATGGGCGCCCCCGGATCGCCTCGTCCCGCCTCACCCTGACCGGGTCCAGCGGCTCAGCCGTTTCGCCCACCCCACCTTTGATGTACGCCGACCAGCGCATATCCGAGATGTGAGAGTCGATCCCGCGGCGTCACGCGTTGGAGTACGGTGTGGGACCCCGCGGCATGGATTCTGCGTCCGGCCGCGCTCCGAGCCGGTGACGGTGGCGGGCTGGGTGCGGCAACGCCCGACCCGCCACCGGCACCCCGGCGTGCTTCCGCCCCGTCTCTCCCCGTCACGGGTCCGGCAGCCCGGCGTCTCTCGTGCACGGCCGCCCATCCTGGCCGATCTGCCCTGTTTGTCGGCGAGCGCATGGCATGGTGTTTGTCATGGCGAAGACGCAGTACTACACCGCCACCAGCATCGACGGCTACATCGCCGACGAGAACAACTCGCTGGACTGGCTCTTCGAGGTCGACGAGGGCACCGAGAACCCGTTCGGCGAGTTCTTCGAGGGCGTCGGCGCGTTCGCCATGGGCGCGACCACCTACGAGTGGGTGCTGGAGAACGACAACCTGCTCGAGGAGCCGGAGAACTGGCACGACATGTACGGCGACGTCCCGTGCTGGGTCTTCACCCACCGCGACCTGCCGCCGGTGCCGGACGCCAACGTCTTCATGATCAGCGGTGATGTCCGCCGGGTCCACGAGGCCATGCTGGTCGCCGCCCAGGGCAAGAACGTCTGGCTCGCCGGCGGCGGTGACCTGGTGGGCCAGTTCGTCGCCGAGGGTCTGCTCGACGAGATCATCCTCGGCATCGTCCCGGCCATCCTCGGTGGCGGTGTCCCGGTGCTGCGCCGCAAACTCCTGGTCGACGACCTGATCCTCACCAACGTGCGGGAGATCGGGCAGTTCGCCTACCTCACCTACGCCGTCGGTGACGTGGCCCGCCTGGGCCGTCACCTGGCCTCCGAGGTCGTCACCCGGATCCCCGTGCTCCGCTGACCGAAACCGCGCCCACCACACGCCGAACACCCACACCCGGCCGGGCCAGGCCGGCCGGGTGTCTTCTCCGGCCGGCTGTCAGGGCTGCCTCAACGCGCGTTGAGGC